>CAIPGC010000104.1 GCA_903864505.1 uncultured beta proteobacterium
GTGCCGGTTACGCGCGCGCCGCGTCAAGTGCCGTCGCACCCATTCCCTGGCAGAAAGTGGTCCTGCAGGCCTGGCTGGACCGCGTCAGTCTGAGCGTCACGGGCTTCTACATGACGCCCGACATCCAGTACGACTTCAATACGCTGCACGGCCGCGCCTTCTACTACTACTGCTACGGTGCGGCGGTGACGGAGGTCGAAATCGACACCCGCAGTGGCGAGTGGTGGCTCAGGGCGGCCGACATCGTGCACGACGTCGGGCAGAGCATCAACCCGGCCATCGACAAAGGCCAGATTGAGGGTGCCTACATTCAGGGCATGGGCTGGCTGACGATGGAAGAGTGCATCTGGGACAAGCAGGGCAAGTTGCTGACGCATGGCCCCAGTACTTACAAGATCCCGGTCGCCGGCGATGTTCCGGAACACTTCAAGGTCAGTCTGTTTGACGGCCGCAACGTGAAGCCGACACCGCATCGCAGCAAGGCAACGGGTGAGCCACCCTTGATGAACGCCTTGTCGGTCTTCTTCGCCCTGCGTGACGCTGTCAGTGCCTCGGCGCAGCACCGCGTTCGCGTCGATCTGGTGGCACCGGCCACACCGGAGCGCATTCTGCTGGCCTGCGAACGGGCCAAGTCGCTGATCAGGCCCTGATCGAGCGGACCAGAGCGCGCAAGTCAGCCTCGAATTGCGGGCGATTTGCCGGAGGGGGCATCCTGTCAGCCAAATCGGTCTTTGAATACATGGTGTGAAGTGCGTCGTAGGCCAGCGCATAGCGCGTGTGCGGCATGGGGTACCTGCGGCAAGTGCTGCCACCGCGCTCGACCGAATAGATCACGGTGCCCTCCGGCTCTTGTGCATACCTCAGACCGGTAGCCATGCCGTCCAGAACAAGACTGTTATCCGTGTTGAAATTGATGCTCATAAGTGCTCCGTTTAAAAGGCCCGACTGATTTCGTCAATGGGGTCAGTTTGAGCGCTTTGGCACTGGATTTGAATGGGTTGGGAGCACCCTTTTTGAGTGACTGTTGTACTAGCCCGGACGGCAGAAGAGCTAGTACACGCATACCAGACGCAGCAGTACTGCGGCGTCTTGCCGGTGCTAGTCCTGGGGCTTGATCACAGGCCCGACAACGCCTTCCAGGTTGGAAACGATGGCTTTGCGGTACTCGGAGACGTAAAACTCGACAGCCCGCTCACGATCCTCTTCAGACCCGTTCTGCGACAGGAAATTGAAGGCGTTGTAGCGCCCGGCAGCGAACAAAATGGCAGCACTGGCCTCGCCGGCGCCAGCCTCTTCGGCCAGTTCATTGGCAAGATGGATAAACCGGTCGACCAGCTTGAGAAATTCGGGAGGGTAAGACATATCAAACGAGCGCCTGACCGAAACGTTCCAGCCGGGGCAGCCAAAGCCCCAGTATATCGACCGACAGGAGCACGCGCACGGCTTTGCCAATGAGCAATTGGCGTGGCACCAGACCGATGTAGCGCGAGTCAGCGCTGTTGTCGCGGTTATCGCCCAGCATCAGGTACTGTCCCGCGGGAATAAGCTGAGTCTCGAAACTGTCGCGCCCTGCCACCCCCGGCAACCACTGGATCAGGCGTTTTTCATCCGCCACCTGCTCCACACGGAATTCTGCCTGCCAGGGTGCATCCAGCGCCGCATGCCCGGCTTGCGCCTCCATCGCACCGTAACTGGCGCGCTCACCGTTGATGACGAGTTGCTTGTCCTGCATGGCAACGCGGTCCCCCGGGATGGCAACAATGCGCTTGATCAGGCGCACACCATCGCGCGGCGAGGTGAAGGTGACGATGTCGCCACGCTGCGGTTCGCCCAGCCGCATCACGATGCGGTCCGTCAGTGGCAGTTTGAGGTCATAGGCGAGGCGATTCACGAGCACCACATCGCCCTCCAGAATATTGGGGTGCATGGAGCCCGACGGAACCGGGTTCCAGTCCGCCACCGCCGTCCGAAATAGCCCCAGCAGCATCATGAAGACCAGGAATCCCCGGTTCTGGCGAATCCAGTGCCTCATGTCGTGTTCAGGAAGAATGCAGCAGCGGCAGCCGGGACTCCAGCGGCACAAAAATCCAGAGCACGAGGTAAGCAATAAAGCCAAAGCCCATGCACATCATCACGGCGAACACGATGCGCCAGACCCAGGCTTCCATGCCCGTGGAGTTTGCCAGCCCGCCGCAGACACCACCCAGCCAGCGGTCGGTGGCTGAGCGACGCAGGCCGTTGATGCCCTGCAAAACAGGCTCGGTGGGGTAGGGTGTGTTCAGCAGCTTGTTCTTGGCACGCTGGAATTCGTCGGCACTCAGACTGGCGCGGTCGCGCAGTTGTTCGAGTCGGGTCAGATCATCGGCAATAGACATAAGGTTCTCCAAATTTCGGCGTCTTTCCTGAGCGCCTGAACCGAACTCTAAGTCAGTCCCCGCACGCCGGCAAGTGGCGTGCGATGAAATGCAGAAAACGGCAGCCAGAAAGTCAAATCAGGCTGATGGGGCGCTCAGCGCAGCGACATCAAGGAGGAGCCCAAAGGGCGGGGGACAGTCGCGGAGTTGAGACCCCATCAGCCTGATCTTGCATGCGGTGTTGGTGCCAGTCAGTCAGCTGGATTGATCAGCGAATTGAGGACCATGTCCTCCCATCGCCCGGCAATATTCAGGTACGCTCTGGCATAGCCTTCACGCTCGAACCCCAGCCGCGCCAGCAGCCTTTCGCTTCTCACATTGGACGGCATGTGGTTGGCCGTGATGCGATGCAGACCCTGCACCTCAAACATGTAGCGGATCGCGGCACTTGCGACCTCATGCATCAATCCCTGGCCCTGCAGCACGCGCGCCACCGAATAGCCCATATTGCAGGCCATCAGCGGACCTTTCACGATGTTGGTGAAGCTGCAACTGGCGACCATTTTTTCCGATACCCGGTCCACGACGATGAACTTGACTTCGGTGCCAGACAAAAACGCATCATGGGAGCGCTCGGCGATGGAGCGAAACGACTCATCGGTGTAGAAATCGCGCTGGCGCTGCGGCTCCCAGGGCTCAAGATGTTCGCGATTCGCCTCATGATAGGCCTGCACGAGGTGCGCATTGCCCGGGGTGAGCAGATGCAGCAGGGCACGTTCGGTTGCGATCACTGGTGGCGTTGGCATGGGTAATGGCGCTGTTCTGGCTGAAAGGATGGCCTGCCATTATGATCAGCGGAACTCAGACAGGCGGCCACAGCGCCGACCAACGTTTACCCCATGTCAAGAATCACCCTCCTTCTAGGCTCCTCCCTGGTTGCCGCACTGTCCGTCTGGACTGCACCGTCTGCCATTGCCCAAGAGGCACCACCCGGCGCCGGCGATACCGGCACCCGTCCCGCCGGATCCCGCCTGGACCGCGTCGAAATCATCGGCAAGCAACCCTACGACAACGACCTGCGCCGGCGCGCCCAGGTTGCCAAGCAGATCTACGGCCGCGAAGAAATCGACAA
>CAIPGC010000105.1 GCA_903864505.1 uncultured beta proteobacterium
ACGATGGGCACTGCCTTGGCGCCCAGGTTGGTAAAGGCCACTGTCAGGGCCCGCCCACGCACCACATCCAAAGTGGTACTGGCCTGCGCCATGGGTTTGCCGGCGGGATGAACGGCGATGCTGTGTTTGCCGGCCGGCAGCACCATGTAGTCGCTGGGCTGTCCGGTTCCCAGTGCCTTGATTCGCAATCGGCCATCGACCAGAATGTCGACCGCCCGATCACGGCTGGCCAGCAACACACGAACATAGGCAGAGTCAGCCGGAGGTTCAGGGTCATAGAGCAAACCGGTAGGCTGAGCCTGCACCGGCGGACTTGAGAATGCCAGCAGCATTGACAGCAGGAGGTAAGCAAGTTTGGCTGCAAATCGGAATCGCATTTCGATCTTTCAACTTCAGACGGATGGACGGCGAGGATGATAAACGCAGATCACCGACTGGCACTTGCCGTGGGGCGATCAAAATACAAGTTCCACTGGTATTCACCGGGAGCAAAGCCGTCAAGCACCACCGCGCCGCGCCAGCGGTCCACGCTGGCCACTTTGGGTACCCTTGCCATGCCACCGACCGAAACCAGACGCAGCGCGCCGCCTGACTCAGGAAGGTTGACCCAGACGACCGCCGCCTTGCCAAGAGGTGCTGCTCCTTTGATTGTGATTTTGAGCTGTAGCCCGGAGGCGGCAGACTCCAGGCGTGCGCTAATGCGCTCGCGCTCGCGCCACCAGTCGGCCACTTGCGCTGCAGTAGCCCACCAGATACGGCCACGGCGTGCTTTGAGGTAGTCGAAAGTTTGCGTCAATTGCTCTTTGCTAAGCAAGCTCTGCCCGGGAATGGTGACGACCGACAAGGCCGCCATTTTGTCAATCAGGTCCAGTTCAGCCAGGAAGGTCTTCATGCCCGCCTCTGGCTCGGTATCCATCAGGTCTTCAGGCGCGCTTTGCGTTCGCGGCAGCATCACCATCGGTCTGGTAACGCTGGCATCCGCTTGCGCAAAATAGGGCAGACGCGCCTCCGTCGCACCCATATACGTCAGGTTGTGGCCCATGCCGCGCTCTTGCAGGAGTTTCTCGGTGGTCTGGTCGTACAAATCCATCGGAGCGCGAAAACCGGTATTACCCGTCAGGTTAAATCCTGCCTCCTTCATTTCACTGACCATCGTGCCCAGGCGCTTGCTCTGGACTGCCGCGGCCTGGTCCTTGAAACCGTCAAACCGATCCCCGTGGTAGGCAACTTCGTGCCCTTTGGCTCGAACTTGTTCGAGTATTTTTGCCGATTTGGCTGCACTTTCGCTGAGCATGTAATAGGTTGCCCGGCCGCCGGCATCTTCCATCATCTTTGCAAAAAGCAGATCGACATCGACCATGATGTCAACCGCCGCGACAGCCACCACCAGGGCGCTGCCGTAGGGATGAGGCCAATTCGGCACAAAAACGTCAGGTTGACGCAACAGCCACATCAGGGAATTGTGGGCGATTGCCTCCAGTGCCTTGGGATCACCGGACCGCCATAGACGCTCGGGATAGCCCAGAACAACCGACCGCGACAACCTTCCGGAGGGCTGACTGCGCTCATCGAAAATAATCGTGCTGCTTGCCTTGCCGCTTGCTACGGTACGCGACCAATCCATGAGCTCAGCAGCAGCCTGTCGACCAACCAGACGCAGCGGGTACCAGTCCTTTGCATATTCCATCCAGACTCGCAAACCCGCCGGCAAGGCATGAACCGCCGGAGTATCGCCGTGCATTATTAGGAACGTATCGTCTTTGGCAGCCTCATTATTTCCAACAACCTTGGCGTCCAGTGCACTTTCCATGAAGCCGTAACCGCGCCATTCACCGGTCTCACTTCGCACGCCGGTCATCCAGGTCGACAGCACCCCACCGCCCTTGCCGCGAAATTCCCTCACGGCCTGCATTTCGCGCTCGGTCAATGCCACCGCGGACGGAAGCAAAAGCACCCCTGGTTGCAGCATTTCGAGTTGCTCCACGGACGACACCAGTTGGAAGGGAACTCTGTACTTGCGCAGAAACACTTCCCAGGTCCGCACACTTTCGTTGGCATCCAAACCGGTTGCCGCGAAGCGCGCCCGCGTTGTCGGTGACGCGTAGAGCAAGACTCTTTGAACCATCGGCGTTGCCGGCGCAAACGTCCCCGCTGCAGCGGCAGGGGTAACCGCGTTGGCCGCCGGGCGGTCGACTGGCTGGCACCAGCCCGCTGTAAAAGTCAGAAAACCGACAACAGCCAAACCCGGCAGTTTCAGCATCTTATGCCAACACCACATGTTCTCTCCCTCTGTCAGGTCAAATCGATTATGATAAAAAAAAACGAGTGGAACAACAGCAACGATTATGAATGATCCAGCCGCACTTTCGCCAATTTCACCGGCCGTTCAGCTTGCTATCCGTGGTCTCGACAATCTGACCAACAACATGGTCGGTGGCGGCCTCTATGTTCTGATTGCAGAAACACCGTCGGCCCGTTTTCCTATCCTGGCCGGCAGCCTTGGCAAAGCATTCAAGGACGGTCTGTCATGTACGGTTATTGTTCCATCCAATCCTGAATCTTTCATTCAGCGAATTGAGTCTTTTGACAAATCGATCACACCAGATTTAATCACAAACAAACGTCTTCAGATGTTTGTCATGCAGGACGATTTTTCGAAGACCGTATTTCGATACGGCGCCGAGGGTTTTGTCAAGGAGCTGGACCATTTTGAAATCCCGGAGAGCAGTTATCTGATTTTTGATCAGGCCGATGAGTTACTGAGCCTGCACGATGTTTCCTTGTCCCTGGATCAGGTTGATGTCATTGGCAAATGGTTGACCGAGCGACAAATTACAGCTTTGCTGGTCTTTTCGCGCGTCACGGAAGCGCACTCCAGCACCATCAATGCACTCATGGACAACTTGACCGGAATTGCCCGGCTTGGTGGAAACCGGGATGGTCTGGAGTTGACTTTCGATTACTGGCAGTCCCCCGATGGCACTGTGGCGGCGAAGAACTACCGCCTGATCACGCTTGAGTCAGGTCTCTACGAAGCCAGTACCAAGATCGCCTCACAGGAGCAATTGGCGAGCATCGCCAGCGGCGAATTGGCGCTCGAACCCGAGGACGCCGAACCGCATTTCTTCTACATGGATCCGGACCTGAACAGCGTGGCCAAGCAAATGCCAGGCGTTTGGGAGCGGGTTGACACTTTGGTCGGCATGATGCACGCGACGCGTGCCACCCGCTCCGGCACCGCCATTCTGAGATTTCAACCCGATACCAGCGTACGCCAATTGTCCGAAACCGTCCACACGCTGCGGCTCAGTCTGGGGCACCGAGCCCATATTGTGGTGCAGGAAAAGGGTACTTCCCTGCGTTACCAAAATGAGGCCTTGCTGTTGCGCCTGGGTGCCAATCTGGTGGTGCACAAAGATGTACCCACCAGCCGCTATCCGTTGCTGCTGGAATCGTTGCGGGGACAGATTTTTAGCCGTGACGTGAATATCAATTTTGAAGCCGCGCTGTCCAGCGTCACGCCCAGTAGATTGCGCGGATACGTTCTTCCTGCGCGTTTTGTGCGTGAGGTCGCTTTGATTCTGGACCGTGCAGAGACCCTCAGTGTTCCTTACGCCATGGTCATCGGCAAGCCAGCGCAAAGCACCACGATGGTCGATATCTTGATGCGCGCCAAACTGTCGCGTTCCGGCGACCTGATCACGGCCGATGGCAGCTACTGTTACCTGTTCCTCAGCGCCTGTCCGCAGACCGTTCTTTTGACGACCCTGGAAAGAATCCTTGGCGGCCCGCTCGACGCCTCCTTTCACGCTCCAAGATTTCTGATCCAGCGCGCCGAAGTTGAGGCCGAATTGGCTGCCCTGTCACGCGCTGTGGACTTGGGAGATCTGCCTGACTATTCATCATTGAGCGAAGCTGCAGAGCCCATTGAGGCGGCACGCGCCGGCACGGCAACGGCGCCCATGCCTGAGGTGCCGACCGGGTCGCCACCCCAGGATGCTCCGGATGTTGCGATGACACCCGTTTTGCCAAGCATTCCCCTGCCGGACAAAGCCAAGGACCCCGAAGTCGCCTTGCACACCGTCAAAACCCGACCGACCACTGTTAGCGTGCCAAAGGTGCCCGAGGTAGCGCTGAACGCTGCGCCATTAGAAATCACGCCAGCAGGGGTTCCCATTTTCGGAAAGAGCGACGTACCCAGGGCCAGGCGCAGCGCGCCTCCGGCCTCTGTTGCGAATCCGCCCAAGAACCCAGCACCACCCAACGATCCAGACCCGTGATGGCGTGCGCCCCGGCAGTGTCGATGCGCAGATATCTATGCAACAATGACACAGGAAACTAGAAAGTGGCTCGACTCCTATGAAACCGTCCGTTTGTCTACCCACCCTCAG
>CAIPGC010000106.1 GCA_903864505.1 uncultured beta proteobacterium
ATCTACGCGAGGAGCTGATCCGCTTGGCGTCGATTTCCACCGCCCGTGCTTCCCACGGGACCAGCAGCGAGGGGTCCAGGCCCAGACCCGCAAATGCCGTGCTGAACAGGATCGAGTCGGCCTTGTCCTCGGGCCCGTCCACGGGCGACTTGGGTTTGAGGAACTTGAACAGTCCTGACATCCAGTGCTCCCGCTGCCGATCGCCGATCGCCGCTCAGCCGGGAAAGTTCTCAGGGATCTTGGCCTTGCTGCGGGCTTCTGCAGGGCTGATCACGTTGCGCTTCACCAGATCGGTGAGGTTCTGGTCGAGTGTCTGCATGCCGACACTGTTGCCGGTCTGGATCGAGGAATACATCTGGGCCACCTTGGCCTCGCGGATCAGGTTGCGGATGGCACTGGTGCCCAGCATGATCTCGTGCGCCGCCACGCGGCCCTGGCCGTCCTTGGTCTTGCACAGCGTCTGCGAGATCACCGCCTGCAGCGACTCGGACAGCATGGCACGCACCATTTCCTTCTCGTCGGCGGGGAACACGTCAATGATCCGGTCGATGGTTTTGGCGGCGCTGGAGGTGTGCAGCGTGCCGAATACCAGGTGGCCGGTTTCCGCAGCGGTCATGGCCAGTCGAATGGTTTCCAGATCGCGCATTTCGCCGACCAGAATACAGTCCGGGTCTTCCCGCAGCGCCGAGCGCAGGGCGGCGGCAAACGAGAGCGTGTGGGGCCCGACCTCGCGCTGGTTGACCAGACACTTTTTGGATTCATGCACGAATTCAATCGGGTCTTCCACTGTCAGGATGTGGCCGAACTCGGTTTCGTTGAGGTAGTTGACCATGGCGGCCAGCGTGGTCGATTTGCCCGAGCCGGTGGGGCCGGTCACCAGCACCATGCCACGGGGTTTGAGGGCCAGATCGCCAAAAATCTTGGGCGCGTTGAGTTGTTCGAGCGACAGGATCTTGCTCGGAATGGTCCGGAACACTGCGCCTGCACCGCGGTTGTGGTTGAAGGCGTTGACCCGAAAGCGCGCCAGGCCGTCGATCTCGAACGAGAAGTCGATTTCCAGAAACTCTTCAAAGTGTTTGCGCTGGCCGTCGTTCATGATGTCGTACACCATGCTGTGCACCTGCTTGTGGTCGAGCGCTTCCACATTGATGCGGCGCACATCGCCATGAACCCGGATCATGGGCGGCAGGCCTGCCGAGAGGTGCAAGTCCGATGCCTTGTTCTTGACACTGAAAGCCAGCAGTTGGGTAATGTCCACTGAAATCCCCCCGAGGTTTGTTACGCTTGCCAGATTATGACCATGATTGCCGAGAATCTCCAACGCGTTCAAAACCGCATGGCGCAGGCCTGTCTGCAGACCGGGCGCGCGACCTCAGCGGTAGGGCTGCTGGCGGTGTCCAAGACCTATGGCCACGAGGTGGTGCAGCAAGCATTTGAGGCTGGGCAGCGCGCCTTTGGCGAAAACTACATCCAGGAGGCGGTGGACAAGATCGCTGCCCTGCGCCATCTGCCGCTGCAATGGCACTGCATCGGCCCGATCCAGAGCAATAAGACGCGTCTGGTGGCGCAGCACTTTGACTGGGTGCACACGGTGGATCGGCTCAAGACCGCCCAGCGCCTGAGCCAGCAGCGCCCGGACAACCTCAGCCCGCTGCAGGTCTGCATCCAGGTCAATGTCGATGGCGGGCCGACCAAGTCCGGCGTTGCGCCGGACGACGCGCTGGAACTGGCGCGCCAGATCGCTGCCTTGCCGGGGATGCGCTTGCGCGGTCTGATGTGCATCCCGGAGCCTGCTCCTGATTTCGCAGCTGCCTGTGCAGTGTTTGCAAGGGCTAAAGCCATTTTTGATGCAATTAATTCGGCTGGCATGACGCTGGATACGCTGTCCATGGGCATGAGCGCCGACCTGGAGGCCGCCGTGGCCAGTGGCAGCACGCTGGTGCGGGTGGGCAGCGCCATCTTTGGCGCACGCGAAAACGGATCAAAGGTGCGATACTGCGGCCAACGTGGGTCATGAGGGGTCCAATGCTCATTGCTTTTTTGCTTGGTTTGGCACTTGGTGCAGCGCTGATGTTCTGGCGAAGCAAGAAGCCTGCCGCTCGCGCTGCGCGCCGGGTTCCCAGGGAATGGCCACTCAAGGCGCGCCCCCTGCTCAATAGTACCGAGCGCCAGGTCTGGGGCTGGCTGGCCAAAGTCATGTTCGACCAGCACATCATGGTCAAACTGCCCGTAACCCGCTTTACTCTGCCCCAGGTGCAGGGCGAGGCCCGGCAGTGGTTTGAATTGCTGCACGGCATCTATTGCACCTTTACCGTCTGCGGGTCCGATGGGCGTGTGCTCGGCTGTGTCGATGTGGCTGGTGCCAAAGTCCTGTCGATGCGCAACCAGACCCTGAAGCACGCCTTGCTGACGCAGTGCGGCATAAAGTACTGGGTGGTCGAACTCGACAATCTGCCGCACCGGACCCAATTGCGCACCGCATTTTTGGGTGAATGGGCGGCCAGGGCCGACCAGATCAGGGAGGCAGACTCGAAGCCGACCTCTGGTGGTAAACGGCCAACCGCAGCAGCTGCCGCAAGCGTCGATATGGACGCTGGCAGGGAGGCGGAAAGTATGGACAGTCGCCTGTCCTCGATCTGGTCGCAGGATTCGTTTATGGCCGGGCTGGACAGCCGATCGGCTGAGTTGAAACCCTGACGCGCTCAGACCGGTCCGCGGTCCTTTCGGTTTTCGAAAAATATCGTTAGATCAAAGCAAGATGGGTTGTGCTTTTCACTTCTTCCATCACCGCATAGGTACGGGTTTCGCGCACGCCCGGCAGTTGCCACAGTACGGTACCGGCAAATTCGCGGTAGGCGTTCATGTCAGCCATGCGGGTCTTGAGCAGGTAGTCAAAGCCGCCCGCCACCATGTGGCACTCCATGATCTCGCCGCGCACCTGCACGGCGGCCTTGAACGCATCAAAGACATGAGGCGTGGTCTTGTCCAGCAGCACCTCGACAAACACCAGCATGCCCGCGCCCAGCTTGAGCGGATTGAGCCGCGCCTCGTAGCCCAGGATGTAGCCGTCCTTGGTGAGTCGTTGCACGCGGGCCAGTACGGCCGTGGGAGAGAGCGACACCGATTCAGCCAGCTTGAGGTTGGAGACCCGGCCATCCTGCTGCAGGCAGTCGAGGATTTTCAGATCGATGCGGTCGAGGTCGGCGAGGCTGGCGGTCATATGGTCATAAACTATGCCACATCGCTACCCGCACGGGGCGCAGCCTTAACCGGAGAGACAAATGTTTACTATGAAAAGAATAGCTGCCTGCGCAATATTGATGGGCGCTGGCGCCGTATTTTCCCAGGATGGTGGTACCGTTAACGCCATCTGCAGCACCGACCTGAGCTGGTGCGAACTCGCCGCCCAGGAGTTCACCCGCGCCACCGGCATCAAGGTGATGCAGTCGCACAAGGCCACCGGCGAAGCAGCCGCGCAATTGCGCGCCGAAGCCGCCAACCCCAAGACCGACCTCTGGTGGGGCGGCACCGGGGACCCATTTTTGCAGGCGGCCGAACTGGGGCTGCTCGAGCCCTACCGACCGACCTACCTGAACGACCTGCACAGCTGGAGCGTGCGCCAGTACGCCATGACGCAAAACATGGTGGGCGGCTTCTACACCTCGGCCATCGGATTTGGTTTCAACACCGAACTGCTCAAGAAAAAGAAACTGCCCGAGCCCACCTGCTGGGCCGACCTGCTCAAGCCCGCGTACAAGGGTGACATCGAAATTTCGCACCCGGCCTCCAGCGGAACGGCCTACACCATTCTGGCCGGATTGGTGCAGTTGATGGGTGAAGAGCCGGCGTTTGACTACATGAAAAAGCTGCACAGGAACATCAGCAACTACACCCGCAGCGGCCAGGCCCAGGCGCCCAATGTAGCCAAGGGCGAGGTGGCGGTGGGCGTAAGTTTTATGTTCGGCTTTGAAGGCTGGCGCGCCAACAAATACCCCGTCAAAACGGTGGCACCGTGTGAAGGCACCAGCTACGAAGTCGGCGGTATTGCCATGGTCAAGGGCCAGCGCAACAAGGACGCCGCCAAGCGCTATTACGACTGGCTGATGAGCCCGGCCGGGCAGTCGGTGGGGGGGCGGGCCAACAGCCTGCAGGTGCCTGCCAACAAGACCTTCAAACTCGACCCGCGCATTCCTTTGCTCGATGACGTGCGGCTGATCAAGTATGACTTTGAGAAGTATGGCAAAGCGGCTGAGCGTGGTCGGCTGTTGGAGAAGTGGCGCAAAGAGGTGGAGTCGCTGCCTCGGTAGGGCTTTTAACTTCCCACTCTCCCCCAACCCCTCTCGCGCCGCTGGGCGAGAGGGGAGTTTGAACAGCCGATTTGGTGGCTGCGCGCCGAACACGGAATTTGACGAGTGAGGTGCGTTACGTGGTTGTGCACCTGGGTTGCAGGCCGACGGTCGTAGGGAGCACGAACTGATTGGTTCGGCTCGGCTCGGCTCGGCACAGCCTGGCAGCGCAGCACCTGTGGGCGCACACGGCGCAGGGCCGTTGACTATGACCGCCGGACCGCGACCGTGGTGCGCCCGCCTGTAACGCGACCTCACTATCCGAATTCCGTAGCCGGCGCGAACCGGCCAAATGTGGCTGTTCAAACTCCCCTCTCGCCCAGCGGGGCGAGAGGGGTTGGGGGAGAGTGGGAAGTTCGCAATCCAAAGATGAATAATTAACTAAAAAATCACATAAAAATAGCAAATAAATATATAAAAATTAGAACAACATGGCAACTTAGTTCAAGAACCAGGAGAAAACCATGCCCGTTCCGCAACGACTGCCTTTCCCTTATCGCCCTGAAGCCGAAGTCGTAGCCCACTGCCTGCAAAGTGTCCACCCGGTGCTCGACTGGTCCGCCGCCGCCCGCATGGCCATGCCCTGGGTGCAGGCCGTGCGCGACAACCCGCCGCCGTTCTGGGCCATGGAAAGTCTGCTGCGCGAATACCCTATCTCCAGCGCCGAAGGGTTGGCCCTGATGCGCCTGGCCGAAGCCCTGTTGCGTGTGCCTGACGCTGAGACTGCAATCGCGCTGACTGCTGACCAATTGGGCCGCGCCGATTTTGCGAGCAGTGGCGACAAGGTGCTTTCGCGCCTGTCCAGCACCGCCATTGCCATGTCCAAGCACTTCCTGCCCGGCGAGGGCAGCGATGGCGCGGGCATCATGGGCAAACTGGGTGCTCGCACCGTGGTGGCGGCAACTTTGCGTGCGGTTCAACTGCTGGGACGCCAGTTCGTGCTGGGCCAGAGCATGCCGGAGGCGCAAGCACATGCGGACATTGCGCGCAAACGCGACAAGGTGCGTTTCTCGTATGACATGCTGGGCGAAGGCGCCCGCACTGACGCCGACGCGCTGCGTTACCACAGGAGCTACACCAACGCTATTGAATCGATAGCTTCCTACGCACAGCAGACGGGGGCTGTGGAGGAAAACGACGGTATTTCCATCAAACTCAGTGCACTGCATCCGCGGTTCGAGGATGCACAAAGCCAGCGCGTGATGCGCGAACTCGTACCGCGCGTCTGGAGCCTGTGCCAGAAGGCAGCTGCTGCCAACATCAACCTCACCATCGACGCTGAGGAAGTGGATCGCCAGGAGTTGTCGCTCGAAGTGTTTGAAGCACTGGTGGCGCAAGTGGCAGAACATTGCCCGCAGTGGCGTGGTTTTGGTGTGGCGCTGCAGACCTACCAGACGCGCTCGCTGGAACTGATCGAATGGGTCACGGCATTGGCGCGCAAATACCAGGTGCGGCTGATGTGCCGCCTGGTCAAGGGCGCGTACTGGGACGCCGAAATCAAGCGCGCCCAGGAAATGGGCCTGCCGCGCTACCCGGTGTTCACCCACAAGCACCACACCGATGTGTCCTACCTCGCCTGTGCCCGTGCGCTGCTGGACGCGCCCGATGCGATCTACCCCCAGTTCGCGACCCACAACGCCGCCACCGTTGCCGCCATCATCCAGATGGCAAGTCGTGCCCCCACGCTCCCCGCTGCGCGTGGTTCGCTGCCCCCCGAGGGGGCGCGCGCGGCTTGGGGCGGCCCGGCACCGCTCGGGGCCGTACACCGGTTTGAGTTTCAGCGCCTGCACGGCATG
Source organism: uncultured beta proteobacterium (assembly GCA_903864505.1). GTDB lineage: Bacteria > Pseudomonadota > Gammaproteobacteria > Burkholderiales > Burkholderiaceae_C > Allorhodoferax. The sequence continues at coordinate 6,143 of CAIPGC010000106.1, forward strand.
GGCGAAGGCGTGTACCGCGAGGTACTCAAGAACCCGACCGTGGCCTGCCGTGTCTACGCGCCCGTCGGTGCACACCGCGACCTGCTGGCCTACCTGGTGCGCCGACTGCTGGAGAACGGTGCCAACTCCTCCTTTGTGCACCAGATGGCGGATGCCTCGGTGCCGATGCAGGACTTGCTGATCTCCCCGCTGCGCCTGGAGCCCCACCCCAGCCTGCCACTGCCAGCGGATCTGTTTGGCACCCATGCCGGAGCGCGCAGGAACAGCCACGGTGCCGATCTGACGGTGCCCTCCATGCGCGAGCCGCTGCTGGCGGCGCTGTCCACGCCCGTGCCGACGGTGCCCGAGTTTGATGTCAAAGCTATCGCAAACGCTTACCAGACCAGCGCAATCAGCTATAAAAAATGGAGCATTACCGAGGTGTCGGTGCGCTCCGCGATTCTGCGCAAAGCCGCGGATGCGATGATGGAGCAACTCGCACCCCTGTGCGCGGTGCTGGTCAAGGAAGCCTTTAAGACCTGGGGCGACGCGGTGGCCGAAGTGCGTGAGGCGGTCGACTTTTTGCGTTACTACGCCGATGAAGCCGAGCGCATCATGCAGCCCATTGCCTGCCCCGCGGTCCATGGCGCACAGGTTGGTCTGACCTACGGTGTGACGGGAGAGACCAACACGCTGCGCCTGACCGGACGCGGCGTGTGGGTCTGCATCAGCCCGTGGAACTTTCCGCTCGCAATATTTGCGGGTCAGGTCGCCGCCGCGCTTTCCACCGGCAACACGGTGCTGGCCAAACCGGCTGAACAGACCCCTGGTGTTGCCCAAGCCGCCGTCGACATCCTGCACGCTGCCGGCGTTCCTGCAGATGCCTTGCAGTTGTTGCACGGTGCCGGGGAAACGGTGGGCGCGACGCTGGTGGCTCAACCGGGTGTGGCAGGCGTGGTGTTCACCGGCTCGACCCAGGTGGCCAAGACCATCCTGCGTGCATTGGCGAACAAGGACGGTGCCATCGTGCCACTGATTGCCGAGACCGGTGGCATCAATGCCATGCTGGTCGACTCAAGCGCTCTGCCCGAGCAGGTGGTTGACGCAGTGATGACGAGTTCCTTCCGCTCTGCCGGTCAGCGCTGCTCCGCGCTGCGACTGTTGTGTGTGCACGAGGGCATTGCCGACGGCGTGATCGAGATGCTCAAGGGCGCTGCCAGGGAACTGTCCTGTGGTGACCCGTCCGATATCGCCACCGATATCGGACCGGTGATTGACCGGGAAGCGTACGACAACATCCAGCGCCACATTCACCGCCTAAAATTGGAAGCAAAAGTGCTTGTAGCCCCCGAAAACAGTGCGCAGGCAGCTGCATATTCCATAGCAAACCTGATCCCGCCCCATGCCTTTGAAGTGGTCCGCATTGCCGACGTGCAAGCCGAAATCTTCGGCCCGGTGCTGCAGGTGGTGCGCTGGAGCGGTGACCCCGACGCGGTCATTGCGCAGATCAATGCACTCGGTTACGGCCTGACGCTGGGCATCCAGACCCGCATCGACAGCCGCGCCCAGGCGCTGGCCCACGCCGCCCATGTGGGCAACATCTACATCAACCGCAACATGATCGGTGCCGTGGTGGGCGTGCAGCCCTTTGGTGGCGAAGGCCTCTCAGGCACAGGTCCCAAGGCGGGCGGCCCGCACTACCTGTACCGCTTCTGCGCCGAGCAGACCGTCACGGTGAATACGGCGGCGGCCGGGGGCAACGCGGCGTTGCTGGCGGCACAGCACTGAAATCAATCGCGGCACCGCTATGGTGTGAGCGATGTTCTGAGCCGGTGTACGTCAAACTCGCTCACCGCCGGGGCCTGGTTGCCCCAACCGGTTCGGATGTAGGTCAATGCCGCCGCTATTTCCTTGTTGCCCAGTTGCAGCATGAACGGTGGCATGCCAAAGGGTCGCGGGTTGCTGGCGGTGGCCGGTGCAAAACCGCCATACAGGACGGTGAGAATCAAGTTGTTGGTGTTGGCCAGCACGACCGCGCGATTGCGGGCCAGCGCCGGATACGCCTTGGGCTGTCCCTGGCCCGATGTTCCGTGGCACCCGGCACAGTGCTTTTCATAGACTTGCTGGCCCGTCCCGACGCTGGGTTCCATGGCGGGCACCCTTCGGTCGGCCGTACTGTCCGGCACAATCGGCAGTGATTTCAGGTAGCGCGCCATGGACAGCGCGTCGGCGCTCGTCAAATACTGGGTGCCGTGCAGCACCACCTCCGCCATCGGGCCACTGGCGACACCCTGAGAAGAAGTGCCGGTGGTCAGCAGCGCGGCGATGTCTTCCAGCTGCCAGTCGGCGACCGATGCCTGGGTCGGGTGGGTGAGCGATGGTGCGTACCAGTGGTTGGCGGGCAGGGTTGTGCCCGATGCGCTGGCATCGCGCGAAATTGCGCCCAGCGCGTTACGTTTGGCGTGGCATTCGTAACAGTGGCCCAAACCCTGCACCAGATAGGCGCCGCGTTGCAGGTCCGCATCGGCGGGTGCTTGCGCAATTTCGACGATGGGTGCCCCCGGCGTAAAGAACAGGGCACGCCACACGCCCAGCGCAGCCTGTGTGCTGTAGGGCCAGCGCAAGGTGTGGGCGGGCGGGGTCTGCGCGGAAGCAGGTACGGCGCGCAAAAAAGCAAACAGCGCATCCGAGTCGTCGCGGGTGATCAGCGTGTAACTGGTGTAGGGAAAGGCCGGATAGAGCCAGCGCCCGTTTTTAGACTTTCCATGGTGCAGCGCGTTCCAGAAATCGTCGGCGCTCCACTGGCCGATGCCAAAGGCAGGGTCTGGCGTGATGTTGCTGGAAAACACCGTGCCGAAGGGCGTGTCAATGCCTCGCCCACCCGCATACGCAGCGCCGCCACGGGCGGTGTGGCACAGGGCGCAGTTGCCAATGCGGGCCAGGTAGGTCCCGCGCGCGACTTGCGCCGGCGGGACCGAAGCAGTCGCCTCTGCGCGGGCATCGCTGCCGCACTCAATCGCGGCAACGCCGGGCGCCAATGCAGGTCTGCTGGTCGCCGCTCTGGCATGGGGCGGTGGTGCTTGCGAAGCCAGCCAACTGGTGATGGCACTGATGTCGGAGGCATCGAGTTTTTGCGCAATGCGAGCCATGCAGTCCGGTGTCCGGGCGTGACGCTGTCCGGTTTTCCAGCCACCCAACTGGGCGTTCAGATAGTCCCGCGGCAGGCCCATCAGTCCCGGGGTGCTGGGAAGAACGCCGGTCAGCGCCGTGCCGTGGCACTGGCTGCAGGCGGGAATGCCCAGCGCTTCATCGCCCTGACTGGCCAATAGCTTTCCCCGCGCCAGCACGGCCGGAGTTGCCGAAGCTGCGATGGGGGGTGCATAGGGCAGATCGAGTTCTGAAAAGTATTGGGCAATGGCGCCAAGATAGGGCGTACTGAGTCGGTCCAGCAGGCCCGTCATCAGGGGGTAATGCCGGCTGCGACCCGCGCGAAAGCTTTCCAGTTGGTTGTACAAGTAGCCGGCCGGCTTGCCTGCCAGTCGGGGGTAGTAGCCGTCCGGCCCGGCGCGTCCCTGCTCGCCATGGCATGCCGTGCAGGCCAGCGTGCGTTCGGCCATACTGTCTTCAAAGGCGCGTGCGTGAGCCGCCTGGTACAAGGCAAGGACGCACGCCAGCGCAGGGAAAAAGCGTCTGCATAAGCCGTTCATGACGCAAGCTTACTGCATGAAAAGTTTGTATTCAGTGCGCTGGTAGCATGCCCGTATGCAAAGCTCAGATGGAACCGACCTCGAGGCGTTTGGCACCGCCATTGTGTTGTGCACGCTGAACGCAAAATTCATCCATGCGTCACTTGGTTTGCGTTACCTGCAGGCCAACATGGGCGCGTTGTCTGGCCAGACAACGTTGTGCGAATTCACCATTGCACGTGATCCGCAGGACATGGTCGATGCACTGTTGGCACTACAGCCGAAGATCATAGGCCTCGGCGTTTACATCTGGAACGTGGTGCAGACGACCGACCTGGTGCGCAGGCTCAAGGAGCGCCAGCCAGAAGTGATCGTGGTTCTCGGTGGACCGGAGGTCAGCCATGAAACTTCCGGGCAGGCCATCGTGATGCTGGCTGATTTTGTCATCACGGGTTGGGGCGATGTTAGTTTTCCGAAGTTGTGCCAATCCCTGTTGCAGGGACCACCACCGTTGACGAAGATCATCGCCGGCGAGCAACCTGCGCTGGATGCCATTGTGCTGCCGTACACGCACTACACCGAGGCCGACCTGGCGAACCGCCTGCTCTATGTCGAGGCTTCGCGTGGCTGTCCTTTTCACTGCGAGTTCTGCCTGAGTGCGATGGACGAGACGGCGTGGGCATTTGATCTGGAGAGACTTCTGGCTGCGCTGGATGCGCTGTACCAGCGGGGCGCACGCAACTTCAAGTTTGTGGACCGCACCTTCAATCTCAAGACCCGTAGCGCGGTGCGCATTCTGCAGTTCTTCCTGGACCGCATGGCGCCAGGGCTGTTGGTGCACTTTGAGGTCATACCCGACCACTTGCCAGATGCGTTGAAAGAGCCGATTTCCCGCTTTCCGCCGGGTACGCTGCAGTTGGAGGTGGGGGTGCAGACATTCAACGCCGAAGTACAGCAGCGCATTGCGCGCAGACAGAACAATGCCCGAACCGAATTCAACCTGCACTGGCTGTTGCAGCACAGTCAGGCCCATGTGCACGCCGATTTGATCTTTGGGCTGCCCGGTGAAACGCTGCAGAGCTTTGCATCAGGGTTTGATCGCCTGCAGGCGTTGGGCCCCCACGAGATTCAGCTTGGTCTGCTCAAGCGCTTGCGCGGCGCCCCCATTGCACGACACACTCAGGCGCATCGCATGGTGTACGGTGCCGAACCGCCCTACACGGTGCAGCAGACCGGTGTGCTGGATGCGGCAACGGTGGCGCAATTTGTACGCCTGGCGCGTTACTGGGATTTGGTGGCGAATTCGGGGCGCTTTCCCCGGACCTTGCGCCTGCTGTTGCAAGGGCCGTCGGCCTTTGCCGCTCTTTGGGATTGGTCGGACTGGCTGTGGCGCCGTGGGGGCATCACCAGCGGGCTGACACCCGAGTACCTGGTGGATGCGTTGTGGAATTTTCTTAGGATCGACCGGGCACTGCCGGGGGAAGCTGTGCGCGATGCGCTACTGTCCGACTATGTGGCCAGTGGCGCCCGCGCCAGCCCGGTGTGCCTGCGCGGTTACCTACCGGCACAGGGCGCCCCGGCAACCACAGGCCGACCACCGCTGGCACGGCGCCAGCACCAGCACCAGCACAGAGGATGATGCTCCCCCCCAGGAGCGGGGCAGGAGCACTTGGACTTACTTCTTGCGCGCAGCGATGTCGCGTTCGGCGGCCTTGACCAGATCGACGCCCACCGTGTTCTTCCACTTGTCGTACACCGGGCGAGTCACCTTGACAAAGGCTTCGCGCTCGACCGGGCTCAATTGGGTCACGGTGACCCCCATCGCCGCGATGTCCTTGAGCAGGGGCTTGTCGGCTTCCACCAGGCCCTTGCGGGCCAGGGTGATCTCCTGCTTGCCGGAGTCGATCGCAGCCTGTCTGACGATGGCTTGGTCCGCCGCCGTCCAGGAGTTCCAGATCTCCTTGTTGACCACGAATACCAGCGGGTCGGCCATGTAGCCCCAGGTGGTGACGAACTTCTGGCCCACGTTCTGCATCTTCAGGATGGTGAACAGGAATAGGGGGTTTTCCTGCCCGTCCACTGCGCCACTGGAGAGCGCCGGCTGCGCGTCGGCCCAACTCATTTGCGTGGGGTTTGCCCCCATGGCAGTGAACATGTCCGAGAAGATGGGGGATCCCACCACGCGGATCTTCATGCCCTTGAGATCTTCAGGTGACTTGATGGCGCGCTTGGAGTTGGTCACTTCGCGGTAGCCGTTTTCACCCCAGGCCAGCGGCACCACCCCCGATTTGTCCAGCGTCTGGAAGATCTTCTTGCCAACTTCGCCCTGGGTCAGCGCATCGATGGCCGCGTAGTCGGGCATCAGGAATGGCAGCGAGAACAGGTTGAGTTCCTTCACCTGGGGCGACCAGTTGATGGTGGACCCCACGGCCATGTCGATAACACCCTGGCGCAGCGCGGAGAACTCGCGCGTCTGGTCGCCCTGAATCAGCGACACGCCTGGATAAAGCTTGATATTGATGCGACCCTGGGTGCGCTCCTTCACAAGATCAGACCAGACCTTGCCGGCTGTGCCCCACGGCGTGGGGGGCCCCAGCACCAGCGACATGCGGTACTCGGTCTTGTAGGCTTCGGCAGCCGTTGCAGCTACCGAGAGCGCACCCAATGCTGCCGCAGCAGCAACCAGACCCACCAGTGTTCTACGCAATTTCATGTTGTATGTCTCCTTGTTGAAAATATAAAAAACTTGCCGGTTCAGTAGCCCAGATAGCGCGGCAGCCACAGTGCCAGTTCGGGCCAGATGATCACCGCCACCATCACCAAAAACATCGAGAAAAGCATCCAGCCAACCCAGCGCACCGTCTCTTCCATGCGCACATTGGCAATGCGGCACGACACCATCAGGTTGACCGCCAGCGGTGGTGTGAATTGTCCGAGCGCGACCTTGAGCGTCAGGATCACACCAAACCACACCGGGTCCCAGTGGTAGAACTGGACGATGGGCCACAGCAGCGGCACGAAGATCAGGAAAATCGACACACCGTCGAGAAACATTCCCACCGTGATCAGCATCAGGATCAGCAGCGACAGCACGCCGTACTCGCCCAGCCCGGAGTTGACGATGGCCCGTGTGACCGGGTCAATAACTCCCAGCGTCGACAGCGAGTAGGCAAAGATGCCTGCGAGCGAAACCACCAGCAGGATGACCGCTGAGAGTTCACCCGACTCGCGCAGGATGGTGAACAGGTCGCGCACCTTGATCGTGCGGTGGACCGCCATGCCGACAAACAGACCATAGAACACAGCCACCACCGCCGCTTCGGTCGGCGTAAACCAGCCCGCCCGCATGCCGCCCAGTATCAGCACCGGCGCAGCCAGGCCCCAGGTCGCTTCCTTGAAGCTTTGCCACAGCGCTGGGCGCGGCAGACTCGCTTCGAGTGCACCCATCTTGTGCTTGCGTGCCATCCAGACGGTGGGAACAATCAGCGCCAGACCGGCCAGCACGCCGGGAATCATGCCCGCAGCAAACAGCGCAGGCACGGACGCGCCGGGCACCAGCACCGAATAGACGATGAAAGCCACCGAGGGCGGAATGAGAATGTCGGTGGCTGCCGCCGCACCCACTACACTGGCCGAGAACGCCGCCGGGTAACCCGCGCGCGACATGGCGGCGATCATCACCGCGCCGACGGCAGCTGCATTGGCCGGGCCGGAGCCCGAAATACCACCCAAAAACATGGCCACCAGAATCGCCACCATGGGCAGCATGCCGGGGCCGCGTCCCACGATGGCCACGGCGAAGTTGACCAGGCGTAGCGCCACGCCGGAGCGGTCGAAGATGGAGCCCACCAGCACAAACATGGGAATAGCCAGCAGCGGGTATTTGCCCAGCCCGGCGTAGAAGTTTTGCGGCACTGCCAGCAAGCCGAACCACATGGCGTCCGAATTGGCCAGGGCAATGCAGGCAGCGCCGGCCAGACCCAGCGCCGCGCCAATAGGCACCCCCAACAGCATCATGACCACGAAGGCCGTGAAGAGAAGGGTGGGAATCATGGCAGAGCCCCCACGTTCGGTGCGGCGCTCACTCCCGACGCCCCCGGCGGACGAACAGGCCCAGGGCGCGTCCTGCGATGGCGATCGACATGACCGGGAGCCAGATCGTGTACCACCACTGCGGCACACCAATGCCGGGCGAGGTTTCACCGAACCGGATATCGTCCCATACCATGCGCATGCTCAGCACAGCGATCAGGGTAAACAGCAGAAAAACCATGATGGCGCCAAAACGCGCCAGTGCGCGCTGACGCGCCAGCGAGCCGCTGTCGGCAAAGTATTCGATGCGGATCTGCCGGTTGCGCGCCACCGACGCTGAACCGGCCACCAGCGACAGCACGATCATCAGGAACACCGAAAATTCCTCGGTCCAGGCAAACGACTGGTCGGTGAAGTAGCGCACCAGCACATTGGCAAAGGTAATGAGTGACAGCAGTCCCATGACGATGACGGTGAGCCAGTCTTCAATTTTCAGCGGAATGACCGTCACCTCGTCCTGCGCGGACGGGTCGGGTACCTCGATCGGTAAATGGGAGGGTTCGTGCAAGTGGGGCATGAAAGATCGCAGGGTGGGGCGGGTCACTTTAGCATGGCGCGTGCGGCCACGGCTACATCGTCGACCGAGATGTGCGACTGCGCTTCGAGCACCGGAGCATAGCCCACCGGGATGCGCGGGGCACCCAGCCGGCGCACCATGCAGCCGGTGGCTTCGGCGGCAGTGGCAGCAATCTCGGCACCAAAACCCGCCGCCTGCACGGCTTCATGCACCACCAGCAAGTGGCCAGTTTTGGCGCAGGAAGCAAGTACCGCATCGCGGTCCCAGGGCCAGATGGTTCGCAAATCAATCAATTCGACTTCAACACCTTCTTGCGCCAGCATTTCGCTCGCCTGTGCGCAGGCATGCACCTGTTTGCTCCAACTCACCAGGGTCAAGTGCTGGCCGGTACGCAGTGTGGCGGCGCGTCCCAGTTTCACCGACTGCGCGGTGTCCACTTCGCCCTGCAAACCCCACAGCGTCTTGTGTTCCATGTACACCACCGGGTCGCCGCTCACCAATGCCGCACGCAGCAGGCTGTAGTTGTCCTGCGGGGTGGCCGGGCACACCACCACCACGCCAGGCAAATGGGCGAACCAGGTTTCCAGCGATTGCGTGTGCTGCGCGGCAGACGCGTCCCAGATGCCGATCGGCATCCGCATGACGAGCGGCACCCGACCCTGACCGCCAAACATGAAGCGGTTTTTGGCGGCCTGATTGACAATTTCGTCCATGCCACACAGGGCAAAGTCAACCACACGCATTTCGACCACCGGCCGTAACCCCGCCAGTGCCATGCCAACGCCCGCGCCCACAATTGCCGACTCACTGATAGGCGTGTCGATCACGCGCTCTGCACCAAACTCCTGTTGCAGCCCCTTGTATTGGCCGAAGATGCCTCCGCGTCCCACATCCTCGCCCAGCACCACCACATTGGCATCGGCAGCCATCTCGTGTTGCAAGGCCGACACCGCTGCCTGCGCATAGCTCATCATCGCCACTGGCCTTCTCCCACAGTCTGTATGTCGGTAAATGCGCTGCTGGAGTCGGGCCAAGGGGCGGCTTCAGCGAGCGCCACTGCAGTCAGCACTTCTTGCTGTGCCTCGCGCTCGATTGCGTCCAGGTGCGTTGCACTGCTGCCTGGCAGGGTAAGGTAGTGTGCACGCGCCCGCACAATGGGGTCGGTCTGGAGTGCCGCCTCCAATTCCTGCGCATCACGATAAGCCGCCGTGTCGACCGACACATGGCCTTTGACGCGGTAGGTGATGGCATGCAGCAAACGCGGACCGCGATCACTTCGCACCTGCCCCACCAGTTTTTCTGCGCAGGCATGGACCGCCAGCACATCATTGCCGTCCACCTGTTCGGCTGCGATATCCAGGCTCAAGGCACGCGCCGAAGCACCGGCACCGGCGGTCATGGGGCCACTGGCGGTGGTGGCGCTCCAGCGGTTGTCTTCGCAGATAAATAGCACTGGCAACTGGTAGACACGGGCCCAGTTAAGTGCCTCCAGGAATGGGCCGCGGTTGATGGCGCCATCACCAAAAAAACAGGCCGTGATTGCATCGCGGCGTTGCAGCTTTTGGGCATGCGCCGCACCCACTGCAATCGGCAATCCGGCAGCCACAACACCATTTGCCCCCAGCATGCCGACCGAGAAATCGGCGATGTGCATGGAGCCTCCCTTGCCGCCATTGGTGCCGCTGGACTTGCCAAACAACTCGGCCATCATGCGTTGGATATCCGCACCCTTGGCCAGCGTGTGGCCGTGGCCGCGATGGGTGGAAGTCAGGTAGTCACTGCGTCGCAAATGAGCGCACACCCCGGCTGGCACGGCTTCCTGCCCGGTGGAAAGGTGCAGCGGCCCGCGTACCTTGGCACTGCCGTCAGCCGACTTGCCGTAGGCGCTGACTCCGCCCTGGCTGGAAACCTCCGCCGCATTCTCGAACGCGCGAATGCGAACCATGCAGCGGTACAGTGCTGCCAACGTGTCTGCTTCTGTGCTCAATTTGTCTCCACCGCCATGAAACCACTGGGTCGTGATTGTAGAAGGCGCTTCGGCGCCGAATTCGGCGCTACAGTCAACCACTATGAACTGGCAAGAACTCTCCGCCCTGCTGGCACTGGCGACCGCCATGACTTTCACGCCAGGTCCCAACACAACCTTGTCCACCGCGCTGGCTGCCAACCATGGCCTGCGACGTGCTCTGCCATTTGTCTGCGCCGTGCCGGTTGGGTGGAGCGCGCTGCTGCTGGTGTGCTTTCTGGGGCTGGGGGCCCTGCTGCTGGCATTTCCGGTATTGCAGTGGACGGTCAAACTATTGGGGGTGGCGTACCTGCTTTGGCTGGCCTGGGGTCTGGCGCGTGTCAAGTCAATTGCAGCAGGCAGTGCCAGGCCCCAGTCGAATGTGCGTGCGTTGACCCTGTTCTGGCAAGGCGTGGCACTGCAGTTTGTCAATATCAAGGCATGGATGCTGGCGTTGGCCCTGATTGGCGGCTGGGTCACCGGGCGCGCCGATGCGGGGCAACGCCTGGCGGTGGTGGTGCCGGTGATGCTGGTGTATGCCTTTGCCAGCAACTTGACCTATGCGCTGGTGGGCTCCCTGCTACGCACCTGGCTCGGTGGACCCGACGGCAGCGGGCATCGCCTGCGGTGGTTTAACCGCGCCATGGCGCTGGTGCTGCTGGCTACGGCCGCGTGGATGCTGGCATTGCCGCAGGCTACCTAGCCTTTTCTTTTTTGATGAGTGCCTCGTCGGCATCGCTGTAGGGACGATTGGCGCATTCAGCACGCCAGTCTTCGAGGCCGTAGTTGTGTTCTTCAATGCGGTGTTGCAGGGCTTTGGAGCGGGCGTTGCTGGCTTCAATGCGGGGATCGAACTGGGCCTTGGCGGCATTGAATGCGTCTTTGGCCGCATTGAAGTCATCGACGCGCTTCTTGTTGATCTCAATGCGCTCGTTGTAGGCAACCCGACGTGCTTCCGCCGCCTTGACCTCGGAGCGTTCAACCGGTTGCGCGAATTCCTTCGCGGCGATAACCAGTTCTTCCTGCTCTGTGACAACGGCCTTGGCCTCTGCCTTCAAGATCTCGGACCGTTTCAGTAGCGCGGCCTGGTCCGCGACCAGCCGACCATGCTCCTCCTCGAATTGAGCCTTTTCCGCCTTCAGCACCTCCGCTTCGGTCGCATTGTCGTCGTTGAGTTTGAAGCAGCGCCGGAGTTGATCCAGCGTCAGCAGCCTTGGCTTGGGCTGGGCCGCGCTGGCGGGGGCAACCGGTTTCTTGCCGGACGACTTGCCCGGCGCTGGCGCAACGGTTTGGGAAAACGCGGCTGAAGCGCCCAAGGCCGCAATACAGAGGGTGAACAGAAATTGTTTCATGCGTTGTGTCCGTTTCTGGTGCCGATCATGCGGCAAGGTTAACCCGGTGAGATACCCTCCTCCGGCCCGACCAGAATCATGCCATGCCAGCCGCAGCAGATGAAGCGCCCTGCCGATTGGGCGATACTCGGTGGACTTCAGGGAAACTGGAGAGGGGGATCGAATGCAAGGTTGCAACACGTCTTGGGTGTTTGGCGGCGTGGACGGTGGCGGTTCTGTTCGGCGTGCGCTGGCCTGCCTGACCCTGATCGCCGTAGCGGCGGCATCGCCGCAAATCGCAAGCGCTGGGGGACAGGTTACGCGATCCTGTCGTGTCGAGGGAATGCCCAATGAGTTGCAGTGCGGACTGGTACAGCGCCCGCTCGATCCGGCAAACCGGGCTGGGGTGCAGATCGAGGTGCATTACCTGGTGGTGCCAGCGATGGCGCGCAACAAACAGCCAGATGCCGTGTTGGTGCTTGCGGGCGGCCCTGGTCAAAGCGCGGTCGATATTGCACCGCTGGTCATGTCCCGGTTGTCCCGGCTCAACAATCGCCGTGACATGGTGTTCATCGATCAGCGTGGAACCGGTCGCTCGGCGCCGTTGCAGTGCGAAGACGAGTCCCGTTTGTCGGTGCAGGAGTCGCTGGACCCCGAAAAACAGTTGGCACGCATACGCCAGTGCAGCGAAACGCTGGGCAAGTTGCCGTATGGAGATCTCCGCTTTTTTAACACAACGCTTGCGGTGCAGGACTTTGATGCCGTGCGGGCGCAGCTGGGTGTGCCGCAATGGAATCTGGTAGGGGCATCGTATGGCACGCGTGCGGCACTGGAGTATCTGCGTCTGTTCCCAGACAAAGTTCGTCGCACAATCATGGATGGTGTCGCTCCGCCCGATATGGTGCTGCCCGCAAGTTTCTCGGTGGACGGGCAGGCAGCGCTGGAGCAGATTTTTTCGGCTTGCGCCAAAGATACCCAGGGCAACACAGCGTGTAGCAGGCGTTACCCCAAGCTGCGCACGCAGTGGACCGAATTGCTGCAGAGTTTGCCGCGCGCGGTCAGCGTGGACCACCCGTTGACCGGCGTTTCGGAGCGCTTTACGCTCAGTCGCGGCGCATTGCTGCAGGCGGTGCGTGCACCCTTGTATGCGCCGACTCTGGCTTCCGGCCTGCCAGCCGCCATTCACGCAGCGGCACAGGGTCGCTTTGAAGGCTTGGTCGGATTGTCCGGCGCTCTGGGCAACCGCAAGTCGATGCGGCTGGCTTTGGGAATGCATTTTTCAGTGGTGTGTGCCGAAGACGTGCCCCGTATGACCAGCGCTGCAGCGGTGTCAGGGCCGGACTTTGGCGCCGAGGATGCCGAAAAATACGCCAGCGTGTGCAAGTTCTGGCCGCGTGGCAAAGTGGACGATGCGTTTTACACGGTGCCAACAGCATCATCACCGGTGCTGTTGCTCAGTGGCGGCGCGGATCCGGTCACGCCACCGCGCCATGGCGAGCGTGTGGCCAAGGCCCTGGGTGCCAAAGCGCAGCACATCGTTGTCCCGGAGGCGGGGCACGGCGTGAGCGGCATCGGTTGCATGCGCGACGTGGTTGCCAGGTTTGTTACGGAATCGTCCGATGCGCAGGCCATGCCGCACGATGTGGCATGCGCCACCAAGATACCGCGCCCCGGCGCTTTTCTACCCATCCAGAGCGGCATCTCTGCGGGAGACCGGCCATGATTCATATCGACAACGTCAGCAAGGCCTTTGTAACTGCGGGTCCGGGCAAGCTTTTTCGCCAAGCGCCAAAGCAGACCATCCAAGCGGTAAACAACGTCCGGTTGCATGCCCCGAATGGCCGCATTACCGGACTGCTTGGGCCCAATGGGGCGGGCAAAACAACGACTCTGCGCATGCTCGGCGCACTGTTTCAGCCGGACTCCGGAAACATTACCGTGGACGATATTGCAGTTGCCACGCAGCCACGGCAGGCGCTGGCGCGCATGGGCATGCTGGGCGATGCGCGTGGCCTGTATCCGCGACTGACGGCCCGTGAAAACATCGTGTACTACGGTCGCCTGCAAGGCATGGACGCGGGCTCTGCCGAGGCACGTGCGCAGGAGTTGTCGCTGCTGTTGGACATGAGAACCATCCTGGATCGCCGCACCGACGGATTCAGCCAGGGAGAGCGAATGAAAACAGCCCTGGCGCGTGCCCTGGTGCACGATCCTGCCAACATCGTTCTGGACGAACCCACCAATGGGCTCGATGTACTGGCCACCCGTGCCTTGCGTGAGGTGCTGCGCTATCTGCGCTCACCCGAGGGCGGCTCCAAGTGCATCGTGTTTTCGACCCACATCATGCCCGAGGTGGAGCAGCTGTGCGAGCACGTGGTGGTGATGGCGCAGGGCCGCAGCGTTGCGCAGGGTTCGGTAGAGGAACTGCTGGAGCAATCCGGGAAAACCCAGTTTGAGGATGCATTTGTACAGCTTGCGTTTGAGGCGCCAGCACAGGGAGCAACCGCATGAGCACTGGATTCTGGAGGAATTTTCAGGTGGTGGCGGTCAAGGAAGTGATTGATGCACTGCGCGACCGGCGTACCTTGTTGCGACTGATGGTGCCGGCGATCATGATGGGACCGTTGATCCTGCTTGGGCTGTCAGCCCTGCTCGCGTCTTTTGAAGACCGCGCCGAAAAGCGCGAAATTCTGGTGGCCGGTATTGCCAACGCGCCGACTTTGCGCAATTTTCTGGAGCGCCAGACCTATACGATCAAGGAAGCTCCCACCGACTACGAAGCCATGTTGCGCGAGCGTACGCTGACGGACCCGGTAGTGGTGGTTGGTGACAGGTTCGAGCAGGAATTGCAGGAGGGCGAGCGCCCGACCGTGGAAATCGTCAGCGACAGTGCCAACCAGCGCGCAGGGGCGGGCGTGGGCAGCACCCAGCGTCTGTTGACGGGTTTCAATCAGGAGCGAGCCGTTCTGAACCTGGCGCTGCGTGGTGTGTCCGGGGATTTGCTGCAGTCGGTATCAGTTGAGGAACGCGATCTGGCCAGCGTGCAGGCGCGCGCTTCGCGCATTACGTCCATCATTCCCATGTTCATCATCATGGCGGTCCTTTACGGTGCCTTGACCGCGTCGCTGGACAGCACCGCGGGTGAACGTGAACGCGGATCACTCGAACCATTGCTGATGAATCCGGTGCAACATCTGGCGCTGGTAGCGGGCAAGTGGAGTGCCGTGGCGACGCTGGGGTTGATGATGGCCTTGCTCGCCAGTTTGAGTTTCATTCCGGCCCAGTGGTTCATCAAGAGTGACAGCTTGCAGGCCATGTTCCAGTTCGGTGTGTGGGAAGTGCTGCCTTTCATCGTGCTGCAGGTGCCACTGGCAGCCGGCCTGGGCGCCGGCCTGATGGCGGTGGCGATTCGCTCCAAGTCGTTCAAGGAGGCGCAGGCCAGCAGCGGCTTGCTGATCGCAGCGGTGACGATGACCCCCATGATCGGTATCATGAATCCCGGAGGCGATGCCTGGTGGTATTTGTGGCTGCCCGGGCTGAGCCAAAACACGCTGATGCTGCGCGTGCTCAAGGGAGAGTCACTGGGTTTTCTGCAGATCATGCCCAGCCTGCTGGTGGGCACACTGCTGACGCTTGGGTGTCTGTATTACGTGGCGCACTCCATGCGCCAGGCCGTGTCGCGGTAAGCCAGCATCGGGGCCAGCAGGCCTTACTTGCGCATCAGCGTGCTCTTGCCAAACAGCGACTCGATCAGGTCCACCGCCACTTCGGCGGTGCGGTTGCGTTCATCGAGCGCGGGGTTGAGTTCCATCACATCCAGCGAGCCCAGGCGACCGGTGTCGGCAATCATTTCCATGCACAACTGCGCTTCGCGGTAGCTTGGGCCGCCGCGCACAGTGGTTCCCACGCCGGGTGCAATGTCGGGGTCCAGAAAGTCCACGTCAAAGCTCACATGCAAGTGGGTGTTTACGTCCATCAGGGCCAACGCCAGTTCCACCGCGGCGCGCATGCCCATTTCGTCGATGTAGCGCATGTCGAACACTTCCAGGTCCTGCTCATGCACAAAGCGTTTTTCACCTTCATCGACACTGCGAATTCCGAGTTGCCGGACCCACTTGGGGCTGATGGCCGGCACCTTCCCTCCGATTTCGATCAGCGACTGGGGACCGTGTCCACACAGGCATGCCACCGGCATGCCGTGGATGTTGCCGCTGGGCGTGAGCGTACTGGTGTTGAAGTCGGCATGGGCATCGAGCCACAGCACGCGCAGCTTCTTGCCGGTATCGCGGCAGTAGCGTGCGACGGCGCTGATGGACCCAATGCCCAGGCAGTGGTCCCCCCCGAGCAGAATGGGCAACCGTCCCGCGGTCAGTTCGGCGTGCACCGCGTTGTGCACCACCTGGTTCCACGCGGTCACTTCTGCCAAATGCCGGTAGCCCTCCACCGGCGGCAACCACGGGTTACTCGGCCCGGTCAGGTTGCCACGGTCTTGCACGTCCAAGCCCTGGTGCGCCAGCACGCCTGCAATGTGGGCAACGCGCAGCGCCTCGGGCCCCATGCTGGCACCGCGACTGCCTGCACCAATATCGGTGGGGGCGCCAATCAGGCTGACTTTTTTATTCATGCTTTCTGCAGCTTGAAAGTGGGCAGGCGCTCGCCGACCAGGGTGCCGCGTGCGTTGATGAGGGGCTGGGCGCGCCAGGGCCGCAAAGACTCTCTTTGTTCTGCATCGAGCCATTCCAGTTGGTCCATGACCTCCACCGTGGCGGCATACAGCGCCGGTTTGTTGCCGTCGATGATCTTGATGGCGAATGCCTCGCCGCGCAGCGTGCTGCCTATCACCTGCACGCCGTCGGCTCCTACCTTGCTGACCCAGTCACCGCGTCCGGCCTGCATGAAAGCCAGGTCGCTGCGCCCGGTGCCACTGACCATCTCGGGGTGCCGGGTCATGGCCTGGCTGAGTTGTGCAAAGCTGCTTCCAAACTCGGTGTCGCGCTCGCCGCTGGCCAGCCGTGCATAGCCATAGGCCAGTTTCGACAGGGGCATCGCGTAGTTGGGGGCAGAGCAGCCGTCGGTACCCGGCTTAAGGTCTTCCACGCTCAACCCGACTGCGCGCGCCACGTCCCTGCGAATAGCGTGCTGCAGTGGATGGTCCGGGGCAATGTAATCGTCCACGCTTTGGCCGTGCTGGACACAGTAGGCCAAAAACCCCGAGTGCTTGCCGCTGCAGTTGTTGTGCCGTTCGTCAAAGACAGCGTCGGGTGGCGGTGCCTTGTCGAAGAAAGTGAACCCGAGGGGCACGTGGCAGCCACAGCGCAGCGTCTTGTAGTTCAGGCCAATCCGGTCCAGCATGCCCTGCGCGGCCTGTACATGCGCTTCCTCGCCGCTGTGGCTGGCACACATCAGCGCTACCTGGGACGTGCTGAATCCAAAATGCCCGGGACCGCCGCCCTCCACGAAGGGCAGCGCCTGCAAGGCCTTGAGTGTGGAGCGCGTAAAGGTCAGCCTGTGCGGGTCCCCCGCATGGGCAGTGAGCTGGCCGCGCGTATTGACGACGGCCACCGCTCCCAGGTGCAGGTTTTCGGTCAGGCCACCACGGGTGAGTTGGATCAGGGGTGCTAGATTCATTCCAGCATTGTCGGACAAATTTCCAGAGGCCGGGTCTTGTCACTTGCCTGACGCAGCGCAGCGCTGAAGCACAATGCCGACATGAACCAAATTCGCTCCCCCTTGCAGGCCCAGATTGTGCAGTGGCTGGTGTCGGCGGGCTCGCCCGTACGCGGCGGTGACGTGGTGGTCATTCTGGAGGCCATGAAGATGGAGCACGAGGTGCGCGCCGTGGTGGATGGCCGCATTACCGAGTTGCTGTACTCCCCCGGCGACATCGTGCACGAAGGCGAGGTGCTATGCATATCGGAGCATGCCACGCACGATTTGCGAGGGCTGGAGGCGAATACTGCTTCTAACTCCGAGCGAAAAAATGGCACGCAGGTGCGCGGCGATCTGCAACGATTGCAGCAACGCGTGGCCTTTGCGCTCGACAGCAGTCGGCCGCAGGCGCTCGCCAAGCGCCATGCGGCGGGGCTGCGCACGGCGCGGGAAAACATCGCTGACTTGTGCGATGCCGGGTCGTTCATTGAGTACGGGGCGCTGGCCGTGGCCGCCCAGAGTCGTCGCCGAACGGAAGCGGATCTGATACAGAACACCCCGGCCGACGGCATGGTCACAGGCGTGGGGACCGTGCACGGCAAGTCAGTGGTGGCCATGGCCTACGATGCCACCGTGCTGGCGGGCACCCAGGGCATGCGCAACCACCAGAAGACCGACCGCATGCTGGCCCTGGCGCTGCAGAACCAATTGCCGGTGGTGCTGTTTGCCGAAGGCGGTGGCGGACGACCGGGCGATGTGGACATGCCCATCGTGGCGGGTTTGCACGTCACCACCTTTGCCAGCTTTGCCCGCCTCAATGGACAGGTGCCGGTGGTCGGCATTGCAGCCGGGCGCTGCTTTGCCGGCAACGCGGCGCTGCTGGGTTGCAGCGATGTGATCATCGCCACCAAGAACGCCAACATTGGCATGGGTGGGCCCGCCATGGTCGAAGGCGGTGGCCTGGGCCTGTTCAAGCCCGAACAGATCGGCCCGACCAGCGTTCAGCACCCCAATGGTGTGATCGACATCCTGGTGGACGATGAGGTCCAGGCCGCGGCTTCGGCCCGCCATTACCTGTCATTCTTCCAGGGTCCGACAGGCGAATCTTCTGCGCCGTCGCAGGAAGCATTACGCAACGTGGTGCCGGAGAACCGACTGCGGGTGTACGACACGCGCCTTGCCATGCAGGGCATTGCCGATGCAAACAGCCTGCTCGCATTGCGTGACGGTTTTGGCATTGGCATCCACACGGCGCTGGCGCGTGTGGGGGGCAAACCGGTAGGCATGCTGGCCAGCAACCCGTTGCATCTGGGTGGCGCCATAGATGCCGACGCGGCCGACAAGGCGGCGCGCTTCATGCAGTTGTGCAACGCGCACGGCTTGCCGCTGATCAGCCTGGTCGATACCCCCGGTTTTATGGTCGGGCCCGACACCGAAGCCACGGCCCAGGTGCGCCACGTGAGCCGCATGTTCGTGGCAGCGGCGCATCTGCGCGTGCCCTATCTGAGCGTGGTGCTGCGCAAGGGCTACGGTCTGGGCGCCATGGCCATGACGGCGGGCGGCTTTCATTCGCCCCTGTTTACCGTGGCCTGGCCCAGTGGTGAATTTGGTGCCATGGGGCTCGAAGGGGCTGTGCGTCTGGGCTTTCGCAAGGAACTCGAAGCCGTCCCTGAAGGGCCCGAGCGGCAGGCGCTGTACGAGCAGTTGCTGGCGCGGCAATACGACAACGGCAGCGCCATCCAGATGGCGACCACGCTGGAAATCGATGCCGTGATCGATCCGGCCCACACGCGGGAGTGGATACTGCGGGGGTTGCAGGCAGGGAAAGTGTTGTCGTCGACCGGCGGGCTCAGTGTTGACACCTGGTGAGCCAAACGTTGAATCGGTGTACCGTCTTGAAGGAGCGATTTTGAGAACTATTTTTGCCTTGCTCGGGCCTGGTGTTGCTCTGGTTTTGCTTGTCTGCGGGTGTTCCACCGCCACGATGTACGAGTCCACCAAAGCGTGGCAGCGCAACGAGTGCCAGAAATTGCAGGACAAGGCCGAGCGCGACCGCTGCCTGGCCAGCAACAACGCCAGCTATGACACCTACCGCAAGCAGACTGAAACCGGGAAGAACGATTAGCCGATCGCTCCGCCGTGTGCACGGCAAGAAACAGTCTTTGCCCTGGCGTGATAAGCTGCCCGTTTCCATTTCTTGACCCGCACACTAGAACCATCAGGAGATTGCCATGCCCGGCTTAGTACCCCACATTGACCCCGACGGATTGCTGGAATTTTCCGTCGTCTACACCGACCGCGCGCTGAACCATATGTCGCAGCGTTTTCAGGGTGTGATGAAGGACATTTCCAGTATTTTGAAAGAGGTCTACCACGCCAAGTCTGCGGTGCTGGTTCCCGGCAGCGGCACCTTTGGCATGGAAGCCGTGGCGCGCCAGTTCGCGCAAGACAAGAAGGTTCTGGTCATTCGCAACGGATGGTTCAGCTTTCGCTGGACGCAGATCTTCGACATGGGTCGTATCCCGGCCCAGTCCACGGTGATGAAAGCGCGTCGCGTCAACGACAGCAAGCAGTCGCCCTGGATTCCGTGCCCGGTCGATGAGGTGGTGGCTGCCATTGAACGCGACAAGCCCGACGTGGTGTTTGCTCCGCACGTGGAAACCGCTTGCGGCATGATGCTGCCCGACGATTACCTGCGCACCGTGGCCAACGCCGTGCATGCGGCGGGCGGCTTGATGGTGCTGGACTGCATTGCCTCCGGCGCCATGTGGGTGAACATGGAGCACACCGGTGTGGATGTGCTGGTGAGTGCGCCGCAAAAGGGTTGGAGTGGGTCGCCCTGCTGTGCCATGGTGATGCTCAGCGAGCGCGCCCGTGCTGCGATTGATGCCACCACCAGTTCCAGTTTTGCCTGCGACCTGAAGAAATGGCTGCAGATCATGGAAGCCTACGAGGGCGGCGGTCACGCCTACCACGCCACCATGCCCACCGACGCGCTGGCGCGCCTGCGCGAGGTGATGCAGGAAACCCGCGCCTACGGTTTTGAGCGGGTCTGCGCCGAACAGCTTGAATTGGGCACCCGGGTGCGGGCGCTGTTTGAGAGTAAAGGCATTCAAAGTGTTGCTGCCGAAGGTTTTCAGGCCCCCGGCGTGGTGGTGAGCTACACCGAAGACCCCGGCATTCAGAACAGCAAAAAGTTTCTGGCGCTGGGACTGCAAACCGCCGCTGGCGTTCCGTTGCAATGCGATGAGCCGGCGGACTTCATGACCTTCCGGGTTGGCCTGTTTGGCCTGGAGAAGTTGCACAACGTGGACCGCACGGTTCAGCATCTGAGCCAGGCGCTGGATTCCCTGAGCTGAGAGAAATATGCGCCCCCAAGCTCACATTCGTTCACTGCCCCCCGAGGGGGCGCATGCCACCCTAGAGGCGGCTCGTCGGGAGGCATGACATGCGCCCCCAACAAGACTTTGCCTTCGCGCAAGGCGCGCTGGCCTATGCCCGTGAATCGGCCGAGTGGGCCGGCCTGCGCTACTCCAGCGAGACCACCGCGTCGCGCTGCATCCGCAACGATATGCCGGAGAAGAACGAAACCTCACATGATGCCGGTGCCATGTGCGAAGTGCTGGTGGAGGGGCACTTTGGCTACGCCGCCACTGCCGATACCAGCGCGCAGGGCCTGCAGCGCGCTTTTGACCGTGCCATTGCCACCACGCGCACGGCCAGTGCGTACAAGGCCTATGGTTTTACCCCCGAGCAGCGCCCGGTAGTCACCGGGCAGTACCAGAGCGCACGCGTCCAGCCGTTGAATGCCACCTGCCTGGCCGACATCACCGATTGTTTGCGTGCCGCCAGTGCGGCCATGCAGGGCTCCGATCTGGTGGTGAACCGCAGCGCGCGGGCCATGACCGTTCAAACCGAGCTGGCGTATTACTCCAGCAGTGGAACTGCGATTCACCAGAGTTTTGACATGGTGAACATCGAGCTGGCTGCCACCGCCGCGCAGGGGTTGGAGTCGCAGACACGGACCTGGGCGCATACCGGGCAGTTTGGCGGCGAAGCCTTTGACCGCTTACGCTGGGTTGCCCAGGCGCAGCGGGTCGCGGCGGAGGCGCTCGAACTGCTGAGGGCAGACAACTGCCCCACTGGCGCGATGGACCTGATCCTGATGCCCGACCAGATGATGTTGCAGATTCACGAGTCCATTGGCCACCCGCTGGAACTTGACCGCATTCTGGGCGACGAGCGCAATTACGCCGGCTGGAGTTTTGTCAAACCGGCTGACTTTGGCGTCTTGCGCTATGGCTCACCGCTGATGAACGTGAGCTTCGATCCGGGGGTGCGCCACGAGTTGGCCAGTTATGCGTTTGACGACGCTGGCAACCCAGCCCGGCGCGAATTGCTGATCGAGGGCGGTGTCCTGCGCCGGGGGCTGGGGTCGCTCGAGTCGCAACAGCGCAGTGGCTTACCGGGAGTGGCCAATTTCCGCTCGGCATCCTGGAACCGCGCACCGATCGACCGCATGGCCAACCTCAATCTGGAGCCAGGTCAATCGACCTTGGACGAACTCATCGGGCAGGTGGAAAACGGGGTGCTGATGAGCACCAACCGCTCCTGGTCGATTGACGACTACCGCAACAAATTCCAGTTTGGCTGCGAGCGCGGCCAGCTCATCCGCAACGGCAAGCTCGCGCAAGTGGTACGCAATCCCAATTACCGGGGCGTGACGGTGGACTTCTGGAGCCGCCTGGCGGGCGTGGGCAAGGAGCAGGTGGCCTATGGCACGCCCTACTGCGGTAAAGGCGAACCCAGCCAGGTGATACGGGTCGGCCATGCCTCACCGGCCTGCCTGTTCAAAGGTGTGCAGGTCTTTGGAGGTGCAGCATGATGAGCGCTTGCGACTTCATGGCGCATGTGCGCAGCCATTTCGATGGCGTCGCCAGCCATGTGCTTGGGCAACTCGCTGCGGGCGAGGCAGCCACGCTGAACCTCAGTGCAGAGGACACGCTATACCTGCGATTCAATGCCAATCGTGTGCGGCAAAACACCGATGTGCGCCAAATCGGATTGGAACTGCAACTGCAGGCCCAAGGCCGCACTGTCGAGCAGTCGTGCATGCTGTCCGGGCAACACGAGGCCGATTGCGCCGCGATGACCGACGTGCTGCAGGCGTGCCGTGCCGAGGTCGCCGTGCTCGATGTCGATCCCAACCAGGTTCCTATCGTTAACCACGGCCACAGCGCCGAAGAATTTCGTGGAGTCCTGCTGCCGGCAAATGACCTGGTGCCAGCCATTCTGGAAAGTGCGCAGGGCTGCGACCTGGCCGGTCTGTACGCTGGCGGTGTCGTCATTCGGGCCAATCGCAACTCGGCCGGGCAGAGTCACTGGTTTGCCACTGAAAGTTTCTTTCTGGACTATTCCCTGTACGACGGCGCCAAGGCCGCCAAGGGCAGTTACGCCGGGGCACGCTGGGATAGTCAGCAGTGGGCCAGCAGTGTGCAGCGCACCATGCTGCTTCTGGAAAAGCTGAAACGCCCCACGGTGGACGTGAAGCCCGGGCAGTACCGCACCTATTTGGCACCGCGTGCCTTTGCTGACCTGTTGGGCATGATGGGCTGGAACGCATTGTCTGCGGCGGCCTGGAAGCAGGGACGCAGTCCCTTCAAGAAATTGTTGGAAGGCGAGGTAAAGCTGTCCGCGTTACTGAGCTTTGGGGAAAATTTTGGACTGGCGCTGACACCGCGTTTCAACAGCCAGGGCGAGGTCAGCCAGAGTACGCTGGCGTTGGTGGAGGCAGGGGCGTTGCGCTCGCTACTGGTGAGCTCGCGCACCGCCAAGGAATACGGGCTAACGGGAAACGCAGCCGAAGAAGGCGAGGGCCCGCGCGCGCTGGACGTGGCTTGCGGCACACTGGCCGAAGCGGACATTCTTCAGGCGCTCGGAACCGGCTTGTACCTGTCCAATGTGCACTACCTCAACTGGAGTGACCCGGTGTCGGCTCGTGTGACCGGCATGACGCGCTATGCCTGCTTCTGGGTGGAGAACGGCGAAATTGTCGGCCCTATCAACGACCTGCGCTGGGATGAAAGCCTGTTTGACGCACTGGGCCCGAAGCTGCTGGCGCTGACCGATTGGGCCGAGATTGACCCAGCCTGCGAAACCTACTACCGGCGTGCGCTGGGTGGCTCCAGGGTGCCCGGAGCCCTGGTCGATGGGTGGACCTTTACGTTGTAAGCCACGCCGCTAGCTACGTAGGTAGCGGTGCAAGGCGCTTCGCATGCCTGGTTTTCCAGGCTTCCCCTAATGCTAAAACCGCTCCAGTTCAGGGAACTTGATCTGCCCGCCACGCACCAGCATCTTGCCGTACTCGGCGCAGCGGTGCAGGGTGGGGATCACTTTGCCGGGGTTGAGCAGGCCCTTGGTATCGAAGGCGTACTTGATGGCAAACATCTGCGCGTTCTCCTCGGCCGAGAACTGCACGCACATGCTATTGAGTTTTTCGACGCCGACACCGTGCTCACCCGTGACGGTGCCGCCCATGGCGACGCTGGTTTCCAGAATATCGGCGCCAAAAAGCTCGCAGCGGTGTAGCTGGTCGGGGTCGCTCGCATCAAAAAGGATCAGCGGGTGCAGGTTGCCGTCACCGGCATGGAACACATTGGCGCAACGCAACTGATACTTCTTTTCCATCTGTTGAATGGCCAGCAGGATGTCGGCCAGGCGCTTGCGCGGAATGGTCGAATCCATGCACATGTAGTCCGGACTGATGCGCCCGGACGCGGGGAAGGCATTCTTGCGCCCGCTCCAGAACTTCAGGCGTTCGGCCTCGCTCTGGCTGACTGCAATTTTTGTAGCGCCCGCTGCAGTCAGGACGGCGCTCATGCGGCCAATCTCTTCCTCAACTTCTTCCGGCGTGCCGTCACTTTCGCACAGCAAAATCGCTTGCGCCGTGAGGTCGTACCCGGCGTGCACATAATCTTCCACCGCCGCGGTCATGGGCTTGTCCATCATCTCCAGTCCGGCCGGGATGATGCCCGCCGCAATCACCGCCGCCACCGCTTCGCCCGACTTGCGTATGTCGTCAAAGCTGGCCATGATGCAGCGCGCCAATTGCGGCTTGGGCACCAGTTTGACCGTCACTTCGGTGATGACGGCCAGCATGCCCTCGCTGCCCACGACGATGCTCAGCAGGTCGTAGCCCGGTGTGTCGAGCGCGTCGCTGCCAAATTCAATCGGCTCACCCTCGATGGTGAAGCCTTTGACCTTGAGCACGTTGTGCAGGGTCAGGCCGTATTTCAGGCAATGCACGCCGCCCGAGTTTTCGGCCACGTTGCCGCCTATGGTGCAGGCAATCTGGCTGGAGGGGTCGGGCGCGTAGTACAGGCCATAGGGCGAGGCCGCTTCGCTGATGGCCAGGTTGCGCACGCCGCACTGAACTACCGCCGTGCGGCTGCGTGGGTCGATTTTGAGAATCCGGTTGAACTTGGCCAGTGACAGCGTCACACCCATGGCGTGCGGCATGGCTCCACCCGACAATCCGGTGCCTGCACCGCGTGCCACCACCGGCACGCCCATGGCGTGGCAGGTTCTCAGCACAGCAGCTACCTGGGTTTGGCTTTCCGGCAGCGCCACCACCAATGGGCGCTGGCGGTAGGCGGTCAGCCCATCGCACTCGTAGGGCGTGGTGTCTTCCGCCTGGTAGAGCAGAGAATGGGCAGGTAAATGGGCCGCCAGCTTACGCACAACCTGCGCCTGCAGCTCTGATTTTTGTAGCGCGGTAGGGGAAGTGCTGGAAATCGTTGCATTCATCGAGTGGACTCCTGGCCCCCACTATAATTCGCCGCCCTGGGGGTCGACTGCCTGGGGCACCCAAATCCGGCCTATTTTTTCAGGAACCCGCCATGTCCGATGCCCTTGCGGTGCTGCCGCAGTACCTGCTCCCCAAAAAGGCTCTGACCGTCCTGGCCGGCAAGGTGGCTGGTGCGCAGGGCGGGGCGGCCACCACAGGCCTGATCCGCTGGTTTGTGAGGCGTTACAACGTCAATATGGCCGAGGCAGCCAACCCCGATGTGGCGAGCTACCCGACCTTCAACGAATTTTTTACCCGCCCCCTGAATGCAGGCGCGCGACCGCTGGCCGATGCGAACTTCCTTTGCCCGGTGGACGGGGCCATCAGCCAGTTTGGCACGATCGACGCCGACCAAATCTTGCAGGCCAAGGGGCACCGCTACAGCACAACGGCGCTGGTGGGGGGTGATGCGAAACTGGCAGCCGAGTTTGACAACGGAAGTTTCGCCACGCTGTACCTGAGTCCGCGCGACTACCACCGCATCCACATGCCCTGCGATGGCGATCTGCGTCGGATGGTGTATGTGCCGGGCGACCTGTTCTCGGTCAACCCCACCACAGCGCGTGGTGTGCCGGGTTTGTTTGCGCGCAACGAACGCGTCGTCTGCGTGTTCGATTCGGCTGCGGGTTCGTTTGTTCTGACCCTGGTGGGTGCCACCATTGTGGGCAGCATGGCCACGGTCTGGCATGGGCAGGTCAATCCTGCGCGTCGCCCCGATGTGTGTGTCTGGGACTATGCGCCGGGTGCAGTTGTGCTGGTGCGCGGCCAGGAAATGGGGCGCTTTCTGCTGGGCTCCACCGTAGTCATGCTGTTTCCCAAGGGGGCGCTGCAATTCAATCCACTGTGGCAGCCGACGCGCGCCATTCGCATGGGCGAGGCGATGGGTAGTTCGATGGGTAGCACAAGTACATTGCCTGCGCGGTAATCCGCTGTCAGAATGGCCCGATGAACTACGAATATCTGCTGCTCAGCCAGCGCGACACCATCACCACTGTCACCCTGAACCGGCCCGACAAGCGCAATGCGCTGGCGATGGAGGTGATGCTGGAGCTGACGCAGGCGCTGAGCGAGATTGCCGCCGGCGACGCGCTCGGTGTCATTCTTGCAGCCAACGGCCCGGTATTCAGCGCGGGACACAATTTCGCCGACATGGCAGGTGCTACCGAGGCTCAGGCGCTGGAGCTATTCCGGGTCTGCACGGTGATGATGGACACGCTGCAGTCGCTACCGCAGCCGGTGATTGCCAAAGTGCATGCACTGGCCACGGCCGCCGGATGCCAGCTGGTGGCGACCTGCGATCTGGCGGTGGCCGCCGATACCGCCTCGTTTGCCATTCCTGGTGGCAAGGCGGGCCTGTTCTGCCACACACCGCTGGTGGCCATTGCGCGCAATGTGGGGCGCAAGCGGGCGCTGGAAATGGCCCTGACGGGCGACCCCATTGATGCCAGCACGGCCGCCCAGTGGGGGCTGATCAACCGCTGCGTTGCGGCCGACCAGCTCGATGCCGTCACGCTGGACCTGATTCAGCGGGCGACCCGAGGCAGCGCCCTGTCCAAGCAATTGGGCAAGCAGGGCTTTTACCGGCAAGTCGGCTTGCCGCAGGAGCAGGCCTATGACGCCGCGGTGGCCCTGATGGCCCAAGCAGCAATGACACCCGACGCGCAGGAGGGCATTGCCGCGTTCCTGGAAAAGCGACACGCGCAGTACACGCAGAAGCCTGTTGCTATTTGAAAATGACGGTTTTGTGGCCGTTCAGCAGCACGCGGTGCTCGCTGTGCCACTTGACGGCGCGGGCCAGTACCTGGCTCTCGGTGTCTCGGCCCATGGCGGTGAGGTCATCCACCGTTTTGCTGTGGTCGGCGCGCGCCACATCCTGCTCGATGATGGGACCTTCGTCCAAATCGGCGGTCACGTAGTGGGCCGTTGCGCCAATCAGTTTCACACCCCGGTCATGTGCCTGGTAGTAGGGTTTGGCGCCTTTGAAGCTGGGCAGGAACGAGTGGTGGATATTGATGGCCCGACCCGCGAGCTTGCTGCACAACTCGTTGGACAGAATTTGCATGTAGCGCGCCAGCACCACCAGTTCGGCCTGTTCGGTCTTAATCACTTCGTACATGCGCTCCTCGGCCTGGGCTTTGGTTTCGCGTGACACCGTGATGTGGTGGAACGGAACGTTATAGCTGGCGGCAAGCTGGTAGAACTCGCGGTGGTTGGAGACGATGGCCCGAATGTCCAGTGCCAGCAAGCCGCTTTTCCAGCGAAACAGCAGGTCGTTGAGGCAATGCCCTTCCTTGCTGACCAGAATGACGGTGCGCATGGGCTGCGCGGTGGCGTGCAGGCTCCACTGCATCTGAAACGGTGCGGCAAAAGATGTCAGCTGCGAGCGCAATTCGTCGGCGTTCCATTGCGCGCAACGAAATTGCACGCGCATGAAAAACAGTCCGGTGTCAGGGTCGTTATATTGAGCGGCTTCTTCAATGTTGCCGCTGCGCTCCAGCAGGAAGCCGGACACTGCATGGACCAGTCCCAGACGATCAGGACAGGAGAGCGTGAGTACGTAAGTCGGATTCATGGTGCGACTATTGTCGCAGCATGGTTTGCGCGAGAAGGGTCAGTGCACCAGCACCGGGTTTTGGGCCAGTTCGGCAAATTGCTCCAGCGTGTCCTCCACTTCTTCCTGCGACGGCGTATTGACCTGCCAGGCCATGATGTGGCGCTGGAACAGTTCGGCCCAGGATCCATCGAGGTAAACCTCTTTACCAGCGCGTTTGTCCACGATCTCAAAACCATGGCGTGCCATCAGGGGCACACCGTCGGGAAAGCGTTCCGTCTTCAGGGAATCGGTTGCAACACCACCGTCAGCCTCAGCGTTGGCCAGCATGTGCGTGACGGTGTAGGTGTCGGAGTCGTAAAGTGTTTGCATGTTCGCAATGATAGAGCTTCTGTCGCAACTGGGGTTGGCACACCCGATTTCAAGGTGTCTCGGTGGCACGCCAGAGCTGGTCTGCAAAGTCGCCATTGGCCTGTGTGAGACGAATGCGAACGGGAAGATATCCCATTTCGGGGGCCAGCCAGATCTCGGCCCGGGAATCGAAGTCCGCGCCGGGTTCTCGGGTCAGTTTGATACCGCGCACCGATCCACCTGGCAGGTTCAGCATCTCGTATCCGCCGACGACAAACTCCCACTGCTCCGAAGTACGCGGACCAATGGCTTGAAATCCCACTTTGCTGCCCGGCGAAAATTGGTCCGGATCGCCCCCCACCATGGATGCGAGTTGCATGAATACGCTGAGTTGGTCCTGGGCTCCGGGCAGCAAGGGCGCGTCGGGCGTATTGGCGCTGAAGGAAACCTTGCCTTTGGCGCGCTCAAAGTGCGCCGCTACCTCGCTGCGCACCTTGTCGCCGAAGCGGGTGGGGGCTAGCCCCTGGGGTCCCAATTCTCCTTTGCTGGTCTGCACCCGTGAGCCGAGCAGGAAATGGCTGATCTCCAGTCGGGCGAAGTAGGTGCTTTCGTCATGCTGCCACAACAAATCGCCGTTGACGTGGTAAGGAAACCCCTTGACCTCCCCCTTGATGGTGTACTTCAAGCGCGCCGGGCCGGGGATGGCGTAGCGGCGCGTATTGGCAGCTGCCGCTGATGAGTTCGCTGCCGCTGCGACCCCGTCGTGCGATACGCCGCTTTGTGTTGCCGCCGCAACTTGCACCGGCACTTCCATGGGTGGTGTCGCAGGCGCTATGCTTTGCGTAGCTAGCGGCACAGTATTTTCCAGGTTTACAGGCGTAATTTTCTCAAAAACCTCGGCGCTCACTGGGTGCGCGGCGTTTGGTGCGGCAAGTGCGGGAAGTCGTTTTCTTGGCAACTCCGGTAGCGGGGCCACAGCCGGCGCGGACAGCGGTGCGATGGCGATGGTCCGCGTGCTGAAGACCCGGTCGGTCGCGGGCGAGTTCGCGTTGTCCAGGGATGCGGCCATGGGCACGCCATGCAAAAGCGCGCCGTGCGCCAGTAGCACGCCCAGCGCCATCACTGCCAATGTAGTGCGGTTTCTGCGGGCAGGTGGGGTGGGCAGGCTCATGGCGGGATGCATAGCGTCTGTGCAGTTTAATTCAGAGCGACAATTCGCCCATGAAACTAGCTACTTACCAAGATGGCTCCCGCGACGGTCAACTGATTGTGGTCTCGCGCGACCTGAGCCAGGCGCACTACGCATCCCACATCGCCAACCGGTTGCAGCAGGTGCTGGACGACTGGAATTTTCTGTCGCCACAACTTCAGGACCTGTCCGATGCGCTCAACGCCGGCAAGGCGCGCCATGCCTTTGCCTTCGACCCCCGCTACTGCATGGCGCCTCTGCCGCGCGCGTACCAGTGCGTCAGCGCCAATGCGTATGCCTCTGCACAGAACCTGCTGCCTGACGCGGGCGAACCCGCCCTAGCATGCGACCCGCGACGCGAGCGGAGTATGGTGCAAGTCGCCAGCGATTTCCTGCTGGGCGCGTGCGACCCCATGGTGTGTGTGTCAGAAACGTTGGGACTCGATTTTGGTGGTGGCGTGGCCGTGGTGACGGGGGATTTGCCCGCGGGTTGTTCGCCCGAGCGCGCACTCGAGGGGGTGCGGCTGGTGATGCTGCTGAATGAGGCGCGCTTGCAGACTCTGGGGTCGATCGTGGCCTGCGCCTTCAGCCCGGTGGCGGTAACCCCGGATGAACTCGGCGACGCCTGGGCCAAAGGTAAACTGAACCTGCCGCTGCAGTGCAGCTGGAATGGCCGCAAGGTGGGTTTGTGTGATGCCGGCAGCGGTATGCAGTCAAGCTTTGGTCGCCTGCTGGCGAATCTGTGCGAGACCCGAGACATTCGAGCCGGTTCCATCATTGCAACAGGCCCGGTGGGCAGCAAAGGGGAAGAGCGCAAGGGGCGCACTGAGTGGCCCCAGGGCTACTGTTGCATTGCAGACAAGCGTGCCATGGAGACCTTGCAGGACGGTCAGCCCAGCACCGATTACCTGCGCTTTGGCGACTCGATTCGGCTCGAGATGAAGCGCCCCGATGGAGGCAGTGTTTTTGGGGCGATTGAGCAGGACGTAGCGGCGGTGGCTACTGCGCAGCGCTAGCCGCGCATCAGTTGCTGCACGAACACCTTGAAACCACGCAACATCATCTCGATCGCGACCGATACCAGCACCAACCCCATCAGACGCTCCACCGCCACCACCAATCGGGTGCCAATGATGCGCTGAACCCGCTCGGCCGATACCAGCACGATGGCGCTGATGGCCATGGTGACGCAGAGCGCGGCGATCCACTCCAGGCGACGTTCAGGTTGCTGCGAGACCAGCAGCAGCACCGTTGCCAGCGCTGAGGGACCGGCCACGGCAGGTACGGCCAGCGGCACGATCAGCGGCTCGGTCAGGATTTCGCTTTCTTCCGATGCCGGTGGCGGAAACACCATGCGCAGAGCGATCAGGAACAGGATCACGCCGCCGCCAATTTGCAGCGAGAGTTCACTCAGATTCATGACCCGCAGAAAGCTTTCACCGACGAACATGAAGGTCAGCAGAAGGGCAAAGGCAATCATGATCTCCCGCAATATCACTTTGGCCCGGCGCTCGGGTGCCACATGTTTGAGTGCGTTGGCGAAGATGGGAATATTTCCCACCGGGTCAGTAATAAGCACCAGCAGGATGGTCGCCGACAGAAAGGTGTAATTCATCATGTCGGGCACAGCGCGTCGTAGGAGCGCAATTTTCTGACGTCGTTCAGGTTGGGGATGTTCAAGGCAAAGTGAATCAGGCGGTCCATCTGCCAATGCTAACTGCTTCAGTGATAATTTGTCCGTCAGTGGGTACTGTGTTGCCATGGACTTGCTGCTGGAGGCGCGGACCATTCGCGCCGTCGTGTCTCAACTTTCAAACCAAGAAATCGCCATGAAAACTCTTGTCAAGCTCAGCGCAGCGGTCATCGGTGTCGCTCTCTCTATGCCCCTGCTGGCACAAACCGTTGATGTCAAGGACGCGTGGGCGCGATCCACCGTGCAGGGGCAGAAAGCCAGCGGCGCTTTCATGAAACTCACCGCCAAGGAGGGTACAAAACTGGTGGGTGGCAGTTCACCCGTGGCGGGCGTGGTGGAAGTCCACGAGATGAAAATGGAGGGCAACGTGATGAAGATGCGTGCGGTGGAGGGCGGTCTGGACCTGCCCGCGGGCAAGGCGGTTGAACTTAAGCCCGGTGGCTACCACGTGATGCTGATGGACCTGAAGGCTGCGCTGATGAAAGACACCACGATTCCCCTGACCCTTGTGTTCAGGGATGCCAAAGGCACCGAGAGCAAGATGGAAGTCAAGGTACCGGTTTCCACCGTCGCCCCGGGTGGCTCCATGACGATGGATCACAGCCAGCACAAGATGTAAACCGCTTGTCGCAGCACCGGTGCGTTGCGGCGGTGCTACCCGGAAAGCGCACAGTGGTGTAAGCTGCAATAGTCAGCGTGACACAACCAGCCTTTTGGAGACCCCATGAGCGATTCAGATACCTCCGGTTTCGGCAAATTCGTACCCGGCTTTGACTTCCTGCAAAACCTGGCCAAGGGCGCGACCACCAACATTCCACAAATGCCCAACCTGAGCAATTGGGTGGCTCCTACCCTGAATGTGGAAGAGCTCGAAAAACGTATTGAAGAGCTGAAAGCGGTGCACTTCTGGCTGGAGCAAAATTCCCGTGCATTGGGGGCTACCATCCAGGCACTGGAAGTGCAGAAGATGACGCTGGCGACGCTCAAGGGAATGAATTTCAACATCGGCGATGTTGCCAATGCGCTCAAGCTCAAGGCGGCCGACTCCGTGTATTCCGGGGTGCAGCGCGTGACCGAGAAAGCCGCCAGCACCGCCAAGACAATTTCTGACGTAGCCACCGGAAATAACAAGACCTCGGCCAAAAAGACGGAGAAGGCGGCGGGGATGGCCGGATTGGTTGACCCCTTGAACCTTTGGGCGTCGCTGACCCAGCAGTTCCAGCAAATTGCCGCCAGCGCCATGAAAGAAGCCACCACTAAAACTGCGGTGGACGTGACGAAAAACATGGCAACCGGGTTGGCAAAAGAGGCCTTGAAATCGGCCAAAGCTGCCGGCACCAGGGCCGCGGCTAGCAAGCGCACCAGCGTCGCAGCCAAATCGGCCGCCAAGAAGGCCGCACCACGTCGTTGAGTCTCTTTCCCTACGCACACGCGACCCACCCACAGTGGGGCCCCGCCTGTTCGCTGGTGCTGGCGCAGCTGCGCGCACAGATGGCGTCGGGCGCCTATGCGGCGTCGCCCACGCTGGCGCTGTTGTACATCACCGACCATTACGCAGCGGCCGCGCAGGGCATTCTCGAATATTTGCAGGCCGAGTTGCCACTGGTCACGGACTGGTCGGGCACGGTGGGCATTGGACTGGTGTCCAGCAACGTCGAGTACTGGGACGAACCGGCGCTGGCGGTCATGCTACTGGAACTTCCTCCGGACCAATACCGCGTGTTTTCCGGTGTGGCTCCATTGGGGCTGGCCTTTGAGGCGCATACCGCGCTGGTGCATGCCGATGGCAACACCCAGGACCTGACCGGTCTGATTGAAGAAATGGCCGAGCGCACCGATGCGGGCTATGTGTTTGGTGGTGTGTCATCGAGTCGAGCGCAGAACGTGCAGTTTGCCGTGGGCGGCAATGGCAATATTCGGGGTCAGGGGGCAGCCAGTGGTGTGTTCATGGGAGGCTTGAGCGGTGTCGCCTTTGGTGCCGGTGTGGGCCTGGTCTCGCGTGTGACGCAGGGCTGCACACCAGTGTCGGCGGTGCGCAGGGTGACCGAAGTGGATCACAACCTGGTATTGGCGCTAGACGGTGAACCGGCCTTGGATACGATGCTGGACGACCTGGGAGTTTCCCTGGACCAACCGCGAGAAGCACTGGACGTAGTGCGCGCCACGCTGGTGGGTTTGCAACAGGTCGGAGGTCGCACCGGTGACGCTGCCACCGTCAAACGAACCGGCAATTTTGGTGATGATGTGGTGGTGCGCCACATCATCGGGGTGGACCCGGGGCGCCGTGGCGTGGC
Source organism: uncultured beta proteobacterium (assembly GCA_903864505.1). Taxonomy (GTDB): domain Bacteria; phylum Pseudomonadota; class Gammaproteobacteria; order Burkholderiales; family Burkholderiaceae_C; genus Allorhodoferax. The sequence continues at coordinate 39,326 of CAIPGC010000106.1, forward strand.
CGTGGCGGACCAGGTGGAGGTTGGAACCGACTTGGTGTTCTGTCGGCGCAATGTGCAAGCGGCGTCGGCAGACCTGATGCGCATCTGCGCCGAAATTCGTGAGGAACTCGAACCCCAGGACCTTTCGCTGGCCACTGCTACCGCATTGCAAGAAGCGTCTCTGGACCCTTCGTTGCAGCACGCCTCGGGGATTGCAGGAGCAGTGTATGTGAGTTGCACGGGGCGCGGGGGGGCGCATTTTGGAGGGCCCAGTGCCGAGATGCAACTTATTCGCCGCGCGCTCGGGGATGTGCCGTTGGTAGGCTTTTTCGCCGGCGGTGAGATTGCTCGAAACCACCTCTATGGCTATACCGGTGTGCTCACCATATTCTTGACCAATTGAGGCCAAAGAGCTTGTAGAGACTGCGTAAACAGCTACCAAATTTGTAGCGCTTTGCTTGCTCAGGGGTGCAGCCACGCATGCCAGCGCTGGCGCCAATGGGCCCGAAATGCGCGCGCAGTGCGCCAGAGCCGGGAGCCGCGCACGCGTTCCAGCAAGGCTCCTTTCCAGTTCGCCCAACGGGCGTAGCTGCGGGCAAACCAGGTCAGTTGCATCAGGGAGGGTTGGGTCAGCGTGAACAGGCGCGCAACGATGGCGGTGCCTACAACCTTCGCCGCTACGATGACCAGGGTGCCCAGCAGCACGCGGCCCTGTCCGATCAGCCACAGCGCCAGCAGCTTTACCGGCAGCAGCAGCAGGGTCGGTAGCAGGAACAGTGCCAGCGCTGCATAGGGCGGCAGCCTGCGTATGGTCTTCTCCAGCCAACGCAGACCCGGCATGCGGCCGATCCAGACCAGCATCCGTTGCAGCGGCTCCCAGCCCCATTCCTCGAACAAGATGATCAACGCCAGCAGCGTGGCCAGCACTGCTTTGAGCGCGCGCACCGGCCAGCGCAGAAAGCTCTGCAGGCCGGGACCGGAATCGGGCGAGGAGGGTGTTGTCATAGACGCAACCGGTTCACACCCCGCGTGCGCGGTCGGTGTGGAACTGCTGCACGTAAGCGCCGAAGCGCCCGGCATCGATTGCGTCACGCATTTCCTGCATCAGGTTCAGGTAATAGTGCAGGTTATGGATAGATGCCAGCATCGGGCCCAGCATTTCGCCGCAGCGGTCCAGATGGTGCAGATAGGCCCTGGAGAAACCTTCCCGTCCTCCATCGGCCCAACGCACACCGGTAGTGCCGGCGCAGGCATGGCAGGTGCAGGTGACATCGAGCGGTTGCGGGTCGGCCTTGTGGCGTGCGTTGCGGATCTTGAGGTCGCCATAGCGCGAGAACAGCGTGCCGTTGCGGGCGTTGCGCGTGGGCATCACACAGTCGAACATGTCAATGCCATGCTGCACCCCGGCCACCAGATCCTCGGGGGTGCCCACGCCCATCAGGTAGTGCGGCTTGTGCTGGGGAAGTTTCGGACCAATATGGCGCAGCACCCGCATCATGTCTGCCTTGGGTTCGCCCACGCTCAGGCCCCCCACGGCGATCCCGGGAAAGTCCAGCGCCTCCAGGCCCGCGAGCGATTCGTCGCGCAGGTGTTCGTGCATGCCGCCCTGCACAATGCCGAACAGCGCATTGGGATTGTGCAGACGCGCAAACTCGTCCTTGCAGCGCTGGGCCCAGCGCAGGCTCAGTTCCATGGAACTGCGGGCCTCGTGTTCGGTGGTCACCTGCCCCTTGGTCCTGGGTTCGACCGAGAGGTACGGAGTGCATTCGTCAAACTGCATCACGATGTCGGAGTTGAGCGTGGTCTGGATCTGCATGCTGATCTCGGGCGTGAGAAACAGCTTGTCGCCATTGACGGGCGAGGAAAACCGCACGCCTTCCTCCGAGATTTTGCGCATGTCGCCCAGGCTCCAGACCTGAAACCCGCCCGAGTCGGTGAGGATGGGCTTGTCCCATTTTTCGAAAGCGTGCAGTCCGCCAAACTGCTGCAGCACGTCCAGCCCCGGCCGCATCCACAAGTGAAAGGTGTTGCCCAGAATGATTTGCGCGCCCATCTCGTGCAGGCTGCGCGGCATGACTCCCTTGACCGTGCCATAGGTGCCCACGGGCATGAAGATGGGCGTCTGCACCACGCCGTGGTTGAGCGTTAGACGGCCGCGCCGGGCGTGGCTGCCCGGGTAGGTGCCGTCAGCGCTGGCGGGATCGGTGGCGAGCAGGTCGAATGTGAGCATTTGCGGATTTTGCCAGCAGCCGCGCACAGTGCGGCCATCCGTGGCCCAGCCGAAGCCCAACACTGCGTTGCAACGAGCAAAAATGTGCACAAGTCAAGAAGGACACACCTTGCCGAACCAGCGGTAGCGGCTACTATGCTGGCATGGATCAATCGCTCGTTCTTCCCATGAATCCGCTGCGCAATCGCCTGCTGGGCCTGCTCGATGCTCTTGAAACGGGGCTGGTCGAACGACGGCGGATCGTCCGGCTGTGCCTGCTGGCGGCCCTGGCCGGCGAACACACGCTGTTGATCGGGCCACCGGGCACTGCCAAGAGCGAACTGGCCCGGCGTCTGCACACGGTGTTTCGCAATGCGCGCTATTTTGAACGGCTGCTCACCCGGTTCTCGGTGCCAGAGGAACTGTTCGGTCCGCTCTCCATCAAGGCGCTCGAGGAGGACCGCTATGAGCGCCACACGGCCGGCTTCCTGCCGGATGCCTCGGTCGCCTTCATCGACGAAGTCTTCAAGGCCAACAGCGCCATCCTCAACGCCCTGTTGACGTTGCTCAACGAACGGGAATTCGACAACGGCTCCGGTCGCCAGCGCTGTCCCTTGATCAGTGCAATTGGTGCCACCAACGAAGTGCCCGAGGATGCCGTGGCAGAAGCCTTCTTCGACCGGTTTCTGGTGCGAGTGCCAATGGAGCCCGTCTCTGCCGGGGCTTTCGAGCGCCTGCTCGAGACCGAGCGCGGGGCGTGCTGGGTGCATCCGCTGCCAGAGGTGTGCCTTGATGGAGCCGACCTCGCTGCAATGAACCAGGCCGCCACCCGGGTCCGCCTGCCCGACGGCGTCAAGGCCCTGCTGGGCCAGCTGCGCAGCCAGTTCGCTGCCGACCAGACCTATGTCTCTGACCGGCGCTGGGTCAAGATTGTCCACCTGCTGCGCATGGCTGCGGCCAGCGAGGAAAGGCCGGAGGTGCAACTCTGGGACCTGCTGCTGCTGCCCTGGTGTACTGCTCCCGATGCTAGGCGCCAGGCGGACGTAAGCGACTGGCTCCAGACCCGGCTGGGTGTTCGTGCCGCCTTTTCGCCGCCGCGCCTGCGCCGTGTCGTCGAGGCCTTCGAGGCGCAGCTCGAGCTTGAGCTCAAGGCCAATGACCTCGACTATGACGAGTCCGGACGGCTGCGTTTTTCTGCCAGCGACCTGGCGCAGGATATTGGCGATGCCAAGGGCGGGGCCCATGCCGTGCGCATGAGTTACAACCGGCAGCGTCGTTACGGCAAGCTGCACATCGATGCCCGCACCGGCCAGATCGATCAACTGTTGGCACGCATCGATACGTATGCCGACGAACTGGGCGATCAGTGCCAGAGCCTGGCCACCTATTGCGCAAACAGTTTGTGGCTGGGTCACGAGATCACCGGGCAAATTTCGACCAATCTGGCGGCCACGGTCGAAGCCATCATCAACCTGCGTCATCGCACGGTCAGGGTCAGGGATGGATTTCTGAACCTGCCCAAACTCTCCGTGGATAGCGGCGATATACCGGCACCGGTCGATCACGAACCCCTGAGCGACGCGTGAAAGCGGAGTCAGCCTGCCCCTTTTTGTTCGAGGCCAAGGAGCAGCGCATTGCCGCCCTTGACGGGCTTTCGCGCAAGCTCTGGCTGGGTGCTGCGACCCATACCCAGGGCGATCTTGAGCCCCGACTGCAGGCGCTCGTGAGCTTGCGCGCAGCGCTCGTTGCGGGACGGCTGCCGCGCGACGCTCTGGCGGGCTGGCCGGCACCGACTCTGGCCACGGCGCTGGCGGCCACCATGGAGCAGCTCGGTCTGGCCGGTTATTGCGCCGACCAGCTGGAGCTGGCCGATACGGTGCTGCTGAGCATCCTCTTCCACCTCGATTTCATTGTGGACTACCGTGACCGCGGCGCCAGCGAGGCCCAGGCCATGGGCATGGCCCTTAGTGCGTTCGCCGAAGACTGGAAGGAGCGTTGTGGCCAGATCGACGAGTTGGTGGAGGTGTTTGGTCTCCTTCCCGAAGACGGCAAGAATACCCGCTGGGACATGATCCGCGGCCTCCTGCGCAGCGAAGGCTGGCAGGACGTGGTGCGTATTCGCCGGTTGCTCGAACGCCTGCCGGAACTCAGCCGCCTGATCCGCAACCTTGGCCGCGCGCAGCAAAACGAAGTCATCGACGAGTTCAGCCACAAAAGCATCCCGATCATGGAACAGGCCATCGCCCAGCGTCCCGACGGTCGGACGGTGCGGGTGCCGGACCTTCCCGGACAGACGCGGGGTGTCCAGCGCAGCGACCGCTTCGCCCGCATGCTGCCGGCCGAAGCGATGCTGCTTGGCCACCCTACGTTGCGCATGGTCTGGCATGCCAGGCGGGCCGAACGAACCCTGCTCTGTTACGAAGACGATGACCGCATGCAGGAAATCCGCCTGCACGAGGCACTGGTCTGGCGCCCCAATCCGCAGCCCGTGCCGGAGCGGCATCTGGAGATGGGGCCGATCATCATTTGTGTCGATACCTCCGGTTCAATGCAAGGCGGTGCCGAGGCGGTGGCCAAGGCCACGGTGCTGGAGGCCGTGCGCACAGCCCACGCACAGAAACGCGCTTGCCACGTTTTCGCGTTTGGCGGGCCGGACGAGGTCGTCGAGATGGAACTGGCGGTAGATGCCCAGGGCATCGAACGCCTGATGCGTTTTCTTGGCCAGGCCTTCTGTGGGGGCACTGACATCTGCGGCCCGCTCGAAAAGGCCATCGCCAAGCTCGAAGACAAGCGCTGGCAGCTGGCCGACTTGCTGGTAGCTTCCGACGGCGAATTCGGAGCCACCCGGGAAGTGACGGCGCGCCTGGACAGGATCAAGGCCGAATGCGGCCTGCGCGTGCAGGGTTTCCTGATCGGTGACCGCGAGACCATCGGCCTGCTGGAGGTTTGCGACGACATCTACTGGGTTCGCGACTGGCGCCGCTACGGCGCTTTCAACGTGGAGTCGCCGCTGCAATCCAAGAGCGTCACCGCTACCTTTTTTCCGGGTGCTCTGCGTTCGTCACAGAGCCGGCAACCGAGCGCTTTCGCTGATGCTGCCGCGCTGGCGGTGCGCGCCGGGGTGCAGCGCGGCGAAGGCGATGCGGACACGGGCGCAGCATGAGTTTTGCCAGCGAATACCTTGCCCAACTCGAACGCTTTGCTGCGCGCACGCCCGTGCCCCGCATCCGCGCCCTGCACCTGCCGCCGCTGCGCCCGGTTGAACCCAACAAGGGCGAGTTTTGTGCGATCGAGCTGGAGGACGGCTCGCTCGGCCTGTCCTACGTGCTGCTCGACGATAGCCTGGCACGCCTGCGCGAGCGGGCCGACGGGCTGGGTTTGGCTGGTGCCGATGCGCGGCTGGTGGCGCGCCGCTACGCCGGTGCCGAAGGCATCGAAAAGACCATTGGTTTTGCCGCTGCCAATGCACTGACGCGCTGCTTCTACGACCGCGCCGGTTTCCGGCCGCACGACAGTGGCGACTCGATCGGCCAGCTCCAGCCCGTGCGCGGCGAGCAGATCGGCATGATCGGGCTGTTCATGCCGCTGCTGGGACGCATTCTGACGGCCGGTGCGCAATTGATCGTGGTCGAGTTGCGCCCCGAACTGGTCGGCCAGCAGGACGGTTATCGGGTTACCCTGGACGCCGAGGAACTGATGCGGTGCAGCAAGGTGCTCTCGACCAGCACCCTGCTGCTCAACGACAGCCTCGACCGCATGCTGGCCTGCTGCCGGGATGCGCGCTGGTTCGCGCTGGTCGGCCCGAGCGCGGGCTGCCTGCCCGATGGTTTGTTCGCGCGCGGTGTGACCCTGATCGGTGGCAGCTGGGTCGAAGACCGCGAGCATTTCATCGCGGCGCTGCGAAGCGGCCAGGCGCGCGGCACGAGCGCGCGCAAATACGCGCTGAGCGCGCAGAGCTACCCCGGCTTTGCCGCGCTGCTGGCAAGAATCTAGTCGAAGACGCGGATGTGCCGGAAATGTGCCGGCGCGTGCGAGACCACCGACGAACCCAGGATCAGCCCCCAGAACAGGGCGATGGCGGCCCCGGGAAGTGCCAGCAGGGCACCGACCAGCAGCAGCTTGACCAGGATGAAGACGCCGGCGAGTTCGCCAAGGTGCTTCGGGTTGCACCACACATCGAGCCCGTACATGGCCAGCCCGGTTGCAAGCACCAGGCCGCAGGCCACTTTCTGTTCACCGCTGGTCAGCAGGGCCGCGCCGAGCATCACCACGCCGACAAGATGCACGCAGCGCAAACCGATGCTCAGCCAGCGCCGGCCCCGGAAGTCGCGTTTGCCTAGCTTCTTCGGCGCAGTCGGCATAGCGGTTCAGGCGCGTTCGAGCAGCATGGCGTCGCCATAGCTGAAGAAGCGGTACTCCTGTTCGATGGCGCGGCGGTACAGTTTCATTACATGGTCGTAGCCTGCGAAGGCACTCACCAGCATCATCAGACTCGATTTTGGAAGATGAAAGTTGGTGACGAGCAGATCGACCAACTGAAACTGAAAACCCGGAGTGATGAAGATGGCGGTGTCGCCACAGACGCCCATACCCTTGGCCCAGCTCTCCAGCGTGCGTACGGTGGTGGTGCCCACCGCCACGATGCGTCCGCCGCGCGCCTTGCAGTCGGCAATCGCCTGCAATGTTTCTGCGGGCACGTTGTACCACTCACTGTGCATTTGGTGCTCGGACAGGTTCTCCACCTTGACCGGCTGAAAGGTTCCTGCGCCCACATGCAGTGTCACATGCGCGCGCCGGACTCCCAACGCATCGAACTGAGCCAGCAGTGTTTCGTCAAAGTGCAGCGCCGCTGTCGGGGCAGCCACCGCGCCAGGGTGCTTGGCAAATACGGTCTGGTAGCGTTGCGCATCCTCGGGTGAATCGGTATGCGTGATGTACGGCGGCAGCGGCACATGACCGTGTCGTTCCATCAGCGTATAGGGGTCGTCGCCCGCATCGTTGCTCAGCACAAAGCGAAACAAGGCGCCGTCCGCTGCGGGCCAGCGACCCAGCAGCGTAGCGCTCAGACCGTCGGATTGCCCAGGGGCACAGACCAGTTTCAGCGTGGCCCCTACCTCGGGCTTTTTGCTGACGCGCATGTGGGCAGCGACCTGGTTGCCACCCAGCACGCGCTCGATTAGCAGTTCCACCTTGCCGCCGGTGGCTTTTTCGCCAAACAGCCGCGCATGGAGAACCTTGGTATCGTTGAATACCAGCAAGTCGCCCTGCATCAGTAACGATGGCAGGTCGCGAAAAGTGCGGTCTGCTGCGAGCGCACCCGTTCCATCGAGCAGCCGCGAGCCGCTGCGCTCTGGCGCGGGATGCTGTGCAATCAGATGCTCGGGAAGTGCGAAGTCAAAGTCGCTGAGTGTGAAGGTGTGCACAGGCGGGCAGTTTAGCAATGAAACCCAAGGCACAATCCGTCCATGCCGCGCAGCGCTCCGAGACCATCATCTGCCAAGAACGCCCCACTCGTCTTCAAGAGCGCGGTGGAGACGGCGTTGACCAAGCTCGGTCTGGTGCGCGACATTGACCTGGCGCTGCACCTGCCCCTGCGTTATGAGGATGAAACACGCATTGCGAAGCTGCGTGATGCGCGGGAAGGCGACACGGCGCAGATTGAAGCTCTGGTGATGCGCTGCGAGGTCAGCTACCGCCCGCGCCGCCAGTTGGTCGTCACGGTGGACGATGGCACAGACATCTGTATCCTGCGATTTTTCAGTTTTTATCCGTCGCAGCAGAAGGCGCTTGCCGTGGGCAACCGTATCCGGGCGCGCGGCGAGCTCAAGGGTGGGTTTCTGGGCTGGACCATGCTGCATCCGGCCTTTCGCAGTGCGGTGGGCGACCTGCCCAAGGCGCTGACCCCGATCTACCCGACGGTGGCCGGGTTGGCGCAACATGTGCTGCGCAAAGAGGTGCTTGCCGGGCTTGCAAGGGCCGACCTGTCGGATACGTTTTCTCCCGGTGATTTGAGCCAGATCAGTCCACATTCGTTATGGACACTGCGTGATGCGCTATCATTTTTGCACCATCCCAAGGCCGACGTGGCGTTGGCTGCGCTGCAGGACCACAGCCATCCGGCCTGGCAGCGGCTCAAGGCCGAGGAGTTGCTTGCGCAGCAGATTTCGCAACTGCACACGCGCCGCGTGCGCGCCCACCTGCGTGCACCGGTGCTCAGGCAGATCAGCCCCGACTCGGGCACCCCGGCGCTGGAGCCAGACACGCCGGTGCTGCTGTCTCTGCCGGAGAGTCTCCTCACCAAGCTGCCGTTTGCACTGACCGCAGCGCAGCAACGCGTGCAAGCCGAAATCGCCCAAGATATGGCGCGGCTGGTGCCCATGCACCGGCTGTTGCAAGGTGACGTGGGTTCCGGCAAGACTGTCGTGGCTGCTTTGGCCGCAGCAGTCTGCATCGACGCGGGGTGGCAATGTGCGCTGATGGCACCCACGGAGATATTGGCCGAGCAGCACTTTCGCAAACTTATTGGCTGGCTGGAGCCGCTGGGAGTAACCACCGCCTGGCTGACCGGCAACCAAAAGGCTACAGAGCGACGTGCCGTGCTTGCCATGGTGGAGAGCGGAGAGGCGCAGCTGGTGGTGGGAACGCACGCTGTGATCCAGGAGAAGGTGCAGTTCAAGAATTTGGCGTTGGCCATCATCGACGAGCAGCACCGGTTTGGCGTGGCACAGCGCTTGGCTCTGCGCAGCAAGTTGCGCCACGAAGGCATGGAGCCCCACTTGCTGATGATGACCGCCACGCCCATTCCGCGCACCCTGGCCATGAGCTACTACGCGGACCTGGATGTCTCCACGCTCGACGAACTGCCGCCGGGGCGCACGCCGGTGGTGACCAAGGTGGTCCACGAAGACCGCCGCGCTGAAGTAATCGAACGCATTCGCCACCAGATTGAACTCGGTCGCCAGGTTTATTGGGTCTGCCCCCTGATTGAAGAGAGCGAGGCGCTGGACCTGACCAATGCCACCGAAACCCATGCGGGCCTGCAGCTGGCCTTGCAGGGGGTTACCACGGCAGCCGGTGAAAAGGCGCAGGTTGGCCTGCTGCACTCGCGCATGCCGGCCGACGAGAAGAAGTCGGTGATGGCCGCCTTTACCCAGGGGCACATGGCGTTGCTGGTCAGCACCACGGTGATTGAGGTGGGCGTGGACGTGCCCAATGCGTCGCTGATGGTGATTGAGCATGCGGAGCGGTTTGGTCTGTCACAGTTGCACCAGTTGCGCGGACGGGTCGGGCGGGGAGCCGCCGCTTCCGCATGTGTGCTGCTCTACTCCACCGGCGACAGCACCCGCTTGGGCGAGACAGCGCGCGAGCGACTCAAGGCGATGGCACAAACCAGCGACGGCTTCGAGATCGCACGGCGCGATCTCGAAATTCGTGGCCCCGGTGAATTCCTGGGAGCCCGCCAAAGCGGTGAGGCCATGCTGCGTTTTGCCGACCTGGCCACCGACACCGCATTGCTGGAGTGGGCACGGCGCGAAGCACGTGTTCTGCTGGACCACCATCCGGTACTGGCGGAAAAGCATGTGGCGCGCTGGCTCGGTGGAAAATCAGAATTTTTGAAAGCCTGAGTTTCATGGAGCCAGTAGGAACTTTTCAGCTTGTGTGGTGGGCCCTGATTGCCGCTCTTGTCGTGGGCGGCTCCATATACGCCTACATCGAGTACCACGCCTATTTGCTGCGCACCGAAGTCACAACTTTGCCTACTGGTTTGCGGTTTTCGGCACAAGGATTCAGCGTCGAATCGCGTAATTCGAGCAAGGACATCGTGGTGCAAACGCGGGACGGGCACTACACACACAAAGCGGCTGCAGACGCGGAACCCACTGTGCAGACCGGCGGCATGACGGTGACCCTGTCTGCGGTGGGCACCCAGTTCGAAGTGGCCCGTCTGATGATCAAACCCGACGCGGGTTTGGCGACACAGGAAACGGGGTTCAGCAACCTCACTTTTTCGGCGTCCGACACCTTGCGTTGTCAGGCCGAGCGCCGCACGCCCGGCGAGCAGTCCGTCCTGCGTATTGAGCATGTGCCCAATGCGATTGCGGCTGATTTTCAGCTTTTTGTCGCCCGACTGCAACTCTGGATCGCCAAGATGGAGCGAACCATCCTGATTGATCTGGATGCACGGCGCAAGGCCGAAGAGGAAACGGCGCGGGCCGAAGCAAAAGCCGCGGCCGCGGCTAAGAAAGGCATGTCATCGACAACCACCAACGGACCCCTGACGGACGCTGAGCGGGAGGCCCGTGCGGCAGAACAAATCGCCAGTTGGCGCAAGGTGGCCGGCTTTAAGGGGAGTTCGACCGAAGTCAGCATCGGTCCAGCCGGTGAGGTGGTCTGGTTCATTGACCTGGACCCGGGCGGTCGTGTCATCCTGCACGCTGCAAATCGCACGTTCCATGGCAGTCTCAAGGGCGCCCACGTCACGGTTCTGGCGGGCGAACTGGAGATTGGTGTGCGCGACGACTTCTGGACCGAGTATGACCCCCAACTGGTAACTTTTCGGGTGCTGTCGGGCGTGGCGCCGGAAGCGCGGTTGGCCTGGAAGGAACGTTTGGATATCCTGATACGCAGCCTGCGTTGAAGGGGACTGCCGCGATCTGGCTTTGACAATCCCGCCTCGTTGCACAATAGACCCATGACGCTGACCGAACTCAAATACATCGTTGCCGTGGCACGCGAGCGGCATTTTGGCAAGGCTGCAGAGGCCTGCTTTGTGTCGCAACCTACGCTTTCGGTTGCGGTAAAAAAACTTGAAGAAGAACTCGATGTGAAGCTGTTTGAGCGCAGCGCCAACGAGGTGACAGTTACCGCCTTGGGGGCAGAAATCGTACGCCAGGCGCAAAGCGTGCTGGAACAGGCCGCCAGCATCAAAGACATTGCCAAACGCGGCAAGGATCCCTTGGCGGGCCCCTTGAAGCTAGGCATCATCTACACCATCGCACCGTATTTGCTGCCCGACCTGGTGCACCAGGTCATCAAGCGCACTCCGCAAATGCCCTTGATCCTTCAGGAAAACTTCACGGTCAAACTGCTGGAGATGCTGCGCACCGGAGAGATCGACTGCGCCATTCTTGCTGAGCCATTTTCCGATGCTGGTCTGGCGGTGGCACCGCTCTACGACGAACCTTTTCTTGCGGCCGTTCCGGTGCAGCATCCGCTCGCCACGCTGGCCAGTGTGACCACCGAAGAGCTGAAGAAGGAAACCATGCTGCTGTTGGGTAATGGCCATTGCTTTCGCGACCACGTGCTTGAGGTTTGCCCCGAGTTTGCGCGTTTCTCCAGCGATGCCGACGGCATTCGCCGCAGCTTTGAGGGCTCGTCGCTGGAGACCATCAAGCACATGGTGGCCGCCGGCATGGGCATCACCCTGGTGCCGCGTCTGTCGGTGCCCAAGGAAGCGTTTTCGGCCAAACCCCGGCGCAATGAGGACGTGTACGTTAAATACATTCCGGTGCAGGATGGACCCAAGGGCGAACCGCCTACGCGTCGCGTGGTGCTGGTGTGGCGGCGCAGTTTTACGCGCTACGAGGCCATTGCCGCCTTGCGCAATGCCGTGGTGGCATGCGAGTTGCCAGGTGTCCAACGGATTTCGTGACAAATTGCCCCGCAGGCCGTATTCATCGCGCACCCAGCTACTATATTCATAGCGTTTTGTGAGTCATAAGTTTCCGTTGTACCTGGACCTGATCCGCTGGAACCGTCCTGCGGGGTGGTTGCTTCTGCTTTGGCCCAGCCTGAGCGCACTCTGGATTGCTGCCGGAGGATTCCCGGGATGGCACCTGATTGCCGTGTTCACCCTGGGCACCATTCTCATGCGCAGCGCTGGCTGCTGCATCAATGACGTGGCAGACCGAGACTTTGACATGCACGTCAAACGCACCGCCCAACGCCCGGTCACCAGTGGCCAGATCAGCGTCAAGGAGGCCCTGGCGGTCGGCGCAGTGCTCGCGTCGGCAGCCTTTGCGCTGGTGCTGACTACCAATGCCGCCACGGTGCGATGGTCTTTCGCTGCGCTGGCGGTGACTGTGGCGTATCCGTATGCCAAGCGTTTCGTTTCCATGCCGCAGGCGGTGCTCGGCGTGGCCTTCAGCTTTGGTATTCCGATGGCGTTTGCCGCTGTACGCTCCGAGGTGCCGGCGCAGGCGTGGCTACTGTTACTGGGCAATCTGTTCTGGGTGCTGGCCTACGACACCGAATATGCGATGGTCGACCGCGACGACGACCTGCGTATAGGGATGAAAACGTCTGCCATCACCCTGGGGCGATGGGATGTTCCGGCCGTGCTGGCGTTTTATAGCGTGCATCTGGCGATCTGGTGCTGGGTGCTGGCTCCTACGCTGCAGCGGCCCACCGGATGGTGGTTGGGGGTGGCGTTGGCTGCGACCCAGGTTGTGTGGCATGGCACCCTGATTCGGACTCGTACGCGCGAAGGCTGTTTCAAGGCGTTTCGCATGAACCACTGGGTCGGGATGGCCCTGTTTGCAGGCATTGTCACCAGCAGCGTAGGGTAGTTGGCGCCGGAATATTTCCAATGAATACATCAGAAATTTTTCTTATCGCAATGCTGATCATCCTGACGGTGCCGTACCTGACTTGGCGTGTATTCAACACCGAATACTTTGCGCCGCTGGTGGTGGTGCAAATCCTGACCGGCATCTTGCTTGGTCCGGGGGTGCTGGGAACTATTTTCCCAAGCTACTACGCCCTCGTCTTCAATCCGGCTGTGATTCAGTCGCTCAACGGGATTGCGTGGTGGGCGGTGATGCTGTTTGTGTGGATTGCCGGTGTGGAACTGGATCTGAAAGAGGCGTGGACCGATCGACGTGAAAGTGGCGTGACTGCCGGTTTCGCGCTGGGAATGCCACTGATATTTGGCTGCGCTGCCGCCATTGCTATGCTGTCAACTCCAGGGTGGCTGGGGTCCCAGGCCCAGGCCTGGCAGTTTGTGCTGGGTGTTGGCATGGCCTGTGCGGTGACTGCATTGCCGATCCTGATTCTTTTCATGGAAAAGCTTGATATTCTGCGTCGCCCTCTGGGCCAGCGCATTCTGCGCTACGCCAGCCTTGACGACATTGCCATCTGGGGTGTGCTGGCACTGATACTGCTGGACTGGAGTCGCTTGGGCAAGCAGGTCGCCTTTCTGGTCGCATTTGCAGTGGTCGGATTTGGTTTCAGAAAGCTGATGGCCCGCTTGCCGACCGCTGACCGCTGGTATGTCGGTTTGATCTGGCTGGCCATTTGCGGGTTTGGTGCCGATTGGTCGGGCCTGCACTTCATGGTCGGAGCATTTTTGGCCGGCGCCATCATCGACTCGCATTGGTTCGACCAGCAGCAGATGGATAGCCTGCGCCACCATGTCCTACTGATTATGATGCCGGTGTTCTTCCTGAGCACCGGGCTGCGAACCCACTGGGGCATGGGTGGTACAGCGGTCTTCATTGCGGCCGGATGGCTTCTGTTGGCATCGGTGTCGGGCAAGCTAATAGGCATTCACATCGCCGGCAAGGTCTTGCGCTGGCGGCCAGGCGAGGCATCCATGATCGGCTGGCTGCTGCAGACCAAGGCACTGATCATGATCATCTTTGCAAACATTTTGCTGGACAAGGAGATCATTAGCGACGACACCTTCACCGCGCTCTTGCTGATGGCCGTCGCCAGCACCATGCTGACCGTTCCGATCGTCAATCCGATGCTCAAGCGCATGGTCCAGTTGCGGGGCAAATAGTTGGCGCTCAGACACTTTTCATGAACTTGCTGCACTCTTCACCTGCGAGTGCTTCAGTCTTCACGTCGGCATTGCGGGTGACCCGAAAACCATGGTCTTTGCGCCCAGCCCCGTAAAATCGCCGCATGCAGACTGTAAAACATGATCTTCTGGAGGCGCTGGCCGCTTCCCTCGAAAAACTGTCCCCCGGTGCCGGTCCCAAGGCGGCGTTTGAGTCGCCCAAGGTGGCCGTGCATGGCGACCTGGCGACCACCGCCGCCATGCAGTTGGCCAAGCCACTCAAGCTCAATCCGCGCCAACTGGCCGAGAACTTGCGTGCTGATTTGCTGGCGCACCCCACCTATCAGCAGTGGGTGGACGCAATCGAAATTGCGGGCCCGGGGTTTATCAATATCCGGCTCAAGCCTGCCGCCAAGCAGCAGGCGGTGCGGGATGTACTGGCGCAGGGAGCCGGTTTTGGCGTACGGGCAGCGACCGGGCAGCGCCTGATGGTCGAGTTTGTCTCGGCCAACCCGACCGGCCCGCTGCACCTGGGCCACGCGCGTCAGGCGGCGCTGGGCGATGCGATCTGCTCGCTGTACCAGACCCAGGGTTGGGACGTGTTGCGCGAGTTCTATTACAACGATGCCGGGGTGCAGATTGCCACGCTGGCGCAGTGCACCCAACTGCGTGCGCGCGGCATTCATCCGGGCGATGTTCAGTGGCCCGAGTCGGCGTACAACGGCGACTACATTGCGGACATTGCGAGTGACTTCCTGGCACGCAAGACCGTCAAGGCCGATGATCGCGAAGTTACTGCCACCGGCAACGTGGACGATCTGGATGCGGTGCGCGAATTTGCCGTGGCCTATCTGCGTCACGAGCAGGACCTGGATTTGCGGGCGTTTGAGGTGCGCTTTGACAACTACTACCTGGAGTCGAGTCTGTATACGTCCGGGAGGGTGGATGCTACCGTGAAGGCGTTGCAGGCCTCGGGCAAAACCTACGAACTCGATGGTGCGTTGTGGCTCAAGTCGACCGAATACGGGGACGACAAGGACCGTGTCATGCGCAAGGGCGATGGCAGCTACACCTACTTTGTGCCCGACGTGGCCTACCATATTGCCAAGTGGGAGCGCGGCTTTACCAAGGTGGTCAACATTCAGGGCACCGACCACCACGGCACCATTGCCCGCGTGCGGGCCGGGCTGCAGGCCGCCGGTGTCGGCATTCCAAAGGGCTACCCGGACTACGTGCTGCATACCATGGTGCGGGTGGTCAAGGGCGGCGAAGAAGTGAAAATTTCCAAGCGTGCGGGAAGCTACGTGACCCTGCGCGACCTGATCGAGTGGACCAGCAAGGACGCAGTGCGCTTCTTCCTGCTCAGCCGCAAGCCCGATACCGAGTACACCTTTGATGTGGACCTCGCGGTGGCCAAGAACAATGACAACCCGGTCTACTACGTGCAGTACGCGCATGCGCGGATCTGCTCAGTACTTTCAAGCTGGGGGGGGGATGTGGCGGCCCTGAAGCAGGCAGACCTGGCGCCACTGGACAGCCCGCAAGCTCAGGCGTTGATGCTGCTGCTGGCCAAGTACCCCGAGATGCTGACCAGCGCTGCGCAGGACTTCGCGCCGCACGATGTCACTTTCTATTTGCGTGAACTTGCTGCCTGCTACCACAGCTACTACGATGTCGAGCGCATTCTGGTGGAGGATGAGCGCGTAAAAATGGCGCGCCTTGCGCTGGTCGCTGCCACCGCGCAGGTGTTGCACAATGGGCTGGCGGTGCTGGGAGTGAGTGCCCCGCGGAAAATGTAGTAACCGGTCATTAACCTTGCGGGGCAGATCTTTGGCGCTGTCGCCAACTGATTAGATTTTGAGAAGAGGCGGCACATGAAGCGAGAGCGCGGCGGAACCATTCTGGGGTTCATCATTGGTATGGTGGTGGGGCTGGGCGTGGCACTGGGTGTGGCGGTATATGTCACCAAGGTACCCGTTCCATTTATGAACAAAGGGCAGAGTCGCTCGGCCGATCAGGACGAAGCCGAGGCCAAGAAGAACAAGGACTGGGATCCCAACGCCCCGCTGTATGGCAAGAACCCGGCAAAGAGCGGTCCAGCCAGTGCGGCACCCAGCGCACCGATTTCGGCAGCTTCATCGGCCAAACTGGTTCCCGCCGCCAAGGGCGAGACCAAACCCGATGCCAAGGTGGATGCCAAAGCAGCAGCGAAGTCCGACGCAAAGGTCGATGTGAAGACCGATGTGAAGACCGATACCAAAGCGGAGTCCAAGCCCGCCGTGTCGGCCGACCCGCTGGGCGATTTGGCCAAGTCCAAGTCAGCCGCATCTGATGCGGAGCCGTTCCAGTACTTTGTGCAGGTGGGTGCATTTCGTACGGTTGAGGATGCGGAGACGCAGCGCGCCAAGCTTTCACTCAGCGGTATTGAGACCAAAATTTCAGAGCGTGAGCAGTCCGGTCGGGTGGTATTCCGTGTGCGAGTCGGTCCATTCGACAAGAAGGAAGAGGCCGAGCGCGCCAAAGAGAAACTGGACAAGGCCGGTCTGGAGACTGCACTGGTGCGGGTGCAGCGTTAGGTTTTTCGCAGGTGTTCAGCAGGAACTTTTGTGGTGTGGCACAGTCACACACCCCTATTTGGAGTGATAAGGCATGAATATGAAACGTCGTGAGTTTTCTCGGGTGGCTGCAGCGACCGCGTTGGCAGTGTCGACCGGGGTGTCGGCACAGGCGCAAATGGCCAAACCCCAGGCGGGTAAGGACTACCAGGTGGTTGATCCGCGCGCGCCGGTGGAGGCGGCTGCGGGGAAAATTGAAGTGGTGGAGTTCTTCTGGTACAGCTGCCCGCATTGCAATGCCATTGAGCCCACCATGCCTGGCTGGATCAGGAGCCTGCCCAAGGATGTGGTGTTCCGGCGCGTACCGGTGGCCTTCAATGACAGTTTTGCTCCTCAGCAGCGCTTGTACTTCGTGCTCGAAGCCATGGGACTGGTTGAAAAGCTGCACGCCAAAGTGTTTACCGCGATCCATGTCGAAAAACAGAATCTTGCCAAAGGGGAGGCAATTTTTGACTGGGTTGCAAAACAGGGGGTGGATCGGGCCAAGTTTGAAGTCCAGTACAACTCGTTTTCGATTGCCACCAAGTCGACGCGGGCAACCCAGTTGCAAAACGCCTACAAGGTTGAGGGCGTGCCAGCGCTCGGCGTGGCAGGGCGTTTCTACACCGATGGCTCCATGGCGGGTACCATGGAACGGGCATTGCAGGTGGCCGAGTCGCTTATTTCGGTAGCTCGCACCGCGCACTGAACCCTGACCCCCGACTAGAATGCCCTTTCTATAAAGCCCAGTGGAGGTCGCCTTATGTCCAATCAGAAGTTTCGCCTGGTTACCCGCAGTGATTTTGATGGATTGGTATGCGCCGTCTTGCTTAACGAGTTGGACTTGATCGATGACATCAAGTTTGTCCATCCCAAGGACATGCAGGATGGCAAGATAGAAATCACCGACCGCGATATCACCACCAACCTGCCTTTTGTACCTGGCGTACATCTGGCGTTTGACCACCATGCCTCGGAGCTGGTGCGCAATAGCGGAGAGCGCAGCAACCACATTATTCTTGCGCACGCAGCGTCCGCAGCACGCGTGGTGTTTGACCACTACGGTGGTGCCAGTCGATTTCCGGCACGCTTCTTTGACATGATGGAAGCGGTGGACAAGGGTGATTCGGCCCAGTTTTCCCGTGATGAAATTCTGGAACCCAAGGATTGGGTGCTGTTGAATTTTTTGATGGATTCACGTACCGGTCTGGGACGTTTCCGCGAATTCCGCGTCAGCAACTACCAACTGATGATGGATCTCATCCAGTATTGCAAAAACCACGATATCGCAGACATTCTGCGCTTGCCTGACGTGGTTGAGCGCATCGATCTGTACTTTGAGCACACAGCCAAGGCGCGTGAGCAGATCGAGCGTTGCACCACGCTGTACGGCAATCTGGCGGTGCTGGATTTACGCAACGAGGAAACCATTTTTGCGGTCAACCGCTTCATGATTTACGCCATGTTTGCGCAGACCAACATCTCGATCCACGTTCTGTGGGGAGTGCAGAAACAAAATACCGTTTTTGCAACGGGCAAGTCCATCCTCAACCGCAGTTCTAGGACCAATATTGGTGAACTGATGCTGTCTTATGGAGGGGGCGGCCACGAAAACGCGGGCACTTGCCAGGTGGAAAACGGCCGCGCTGGCGCGGTCTTGAAGGAACTCGTCGTCCGCATCAACGCGGACGGTTGATCAGCCGCCCTTTTTGGAGCGTTTTCCCGGATTTTTCTTGCTGCGGGTTGCCACGCCACGTTCCAGGCTGACCCGTTGACCGCGACCGGCCGTGGCCGACGTCGTGCCGGGCAGGGGTTTGGGTGCGGGGGTTGCTTTGCGGTCTGCTTCGGTGACGATTTTGTTGCCCATGAAATTTCTCGGAAATAGAGTGGAAAGGCGCTATTAGGCCATAGGTCGGGGTGCATTCGCTCAGTACAATCAAGCCCTGTGTCCTGAGCAAGTTTCGTGCCTTTATGAAAATCCCCCGTTGGTTCCCCTTGTTGCTGGTGGTCTTTGCCATGGCCCCGGTGTCAGCTCGGGCCGAGAAGGCCGACCGCGGCAAGCCTATGAATATCGAGGCAGATGCGCTGCGCTACGACGATGTCAAGCAACTCAGTGTGTTCAGTGGACGGGTGGTGCTGACCAAGGGCAGCATTGTCATTCGAGGCGGGCAACTCGAAGTTCGCCAGGACCCCGAGGGCTACCAGTTTGGTCTGGTGACGGGCATCGGGGACGCGCCTGCGTTTTTTCGACAAAAGCGCGAAGGCGTGGACGAGTTCATCGAAGGCGAGGGTGAATCGATTGAATACGATGGCCGCGCCGACACCGTGAAGTTCATCAAGAGGGCCCAACTGCGCCGCTACCGCGGGGCCACCGTTGCCGATGAAATTACCGGCGGACTCATCGTGTACGACAACCTGAATGACTTGTTCAGTGTGGACGGCAATGTGAGCAAGGGAGCAGCAACCGCCGGGTCGGGTCGTGTCCGGGCCATGTTGACCCCCAAGCCCGAAACTACCCAGCCTGCCAACGGTGCCATGACCACCCCGCCATTGCGGGTCACGCCTGCCCTGGGGGGGGCTCCCAGGTGAACGTCCTAGCCAGCGCTGTCGCATCGTTGCAACCGGAGTCGCCCGCATGTGGTCGGGCGGGTGATGGGGTTTTGGAGGTCTGCCATTTGCAGAAGTCCTATGGCAAGCGTCAGGTGGTCAAGGACGTTTCGCTGGCGGTGCGTACGGGTGAAGTGGTCGGATTGCTGGGTCCCAATGGAGCCGGCAAGACCACGTCGTTTTACATGATTGTCGGACTTCTGCATGCCAGCGCGGGTGATATCAGTATCGACGGGCAGTCCATTGAGCACATGCCCATCCACCGGCGCGCACGCTTGGGGTTGGGTTACCTGCCGCAGGAAGCGTCCATTTTTCGCAAGCTCAATGTGGAAGACAACGTGCGCGCTGTGCTGGAGTTGCAGCGCGACGATGAGGGTCAGCCTCTGCAGAGTCCGGAAATCGAAGCGCGCCTGACCGCGTTGCTGCGAGATTTGCGGGTCGAACATCTGCGCGCGTCACCATCCTTGGCGCTGTCTGGCGGGGAGCGCCGACGGGTTGAAATTGCCCGTGCACTGGCGACCCGGCCGCGCTTCATTTTGCTGGATGAGCCGTTTGCCGGCATTGACCCCATTGCGGTGATCGAGATACAGCGCATCATCAATTTCCTCAAATCACGGGGTATCGGGGTGTTGATCACCGACCACAACGTGCGCGAAACCCTGGGGATCTGCGACCACGCCTACATCATCAGCGAGGGCGTGGTTCTGGCCGAGGGTACCCCCACCGAGATCGTAAACAACGCCGACGTGCGGCGCGTCTACCTTGGTGAACACTTCAAGATGTGATGAAACAGGGTCTGTCTCTGCGGGTTTCGCAGCATCTGGCGCTCACGCCGCAGTTGCAGCAGTCGATCCGCTTGTTGCAGTTGTCGACCCTGGAGTTAAGTCAGGAGGTCGAGCAGATGCTCGACGAGAACCCGTTTCTGGAACTGGCGCAGGACGATGTTCCACGCGAGGAATTTGGGGTGCCCCAGGCAGACACACCCGTAAATGAGGGTGAGCGTGAACTCGATGTTGCTACCTATTCTGTAGCGGACCACACAGATTCGACGGGGGCTACAGCTCAAAGCAGTGACGAGGTGACGCCCTTAACTGGCGACGATGGGCCGAGCTGGGACGGTGATGGCACGACAGAACTGGTGCCCGATGATGGCGAGTGGGGCGTGGAGGCCAAGGCCCGCGCCAACAACCTCGGTGATACCGATGACACCGACGCGTCCGAACTGGCGCGCACGCAGGAGTCGCTACAGGCCCATTTGCACCGCCAGGCATTGAGCCTGCGCCTGGGCGAAGAAGACCGTTGTGCGCTGCACTTCCTGATCGAGTCGCTCAACGACGACGGTTACCTCGAAGAGTCGCTGGAGGATCTGGTCCGCGGCCTGGCCGGCAGCGACGATGAGGAGCAGTTGCAGGCGCTGGTCCACCACTTTACGGTGGCGTTGGGTCTGTTGCACAGTCTGGAGCCGGTGGGTGTTGGTGCACGCAATCTGGCGGAGTGCCTGCGCTTGCAACTCCGAGCCCTGCTGGCGCAGAGCAGTAGCCAGTCCCTGGGCAAGGATCGCCAGACGCTGCTGAAGCTGGCTCTGCGAATCTGCGCTCAACCGATGGACCTGCTGGCTCGCCGTGATATCAAGACCTTGTCACAGCGCTGCGGCGGCACCGATGCCAATACACGCGAAGCCATCGCCCTGATTGCACGACTGGAGCCCAAGCCAGGCCGGCGTTTCGTGGACGTGGAACGCAACATCGTGGTGCCCGACGTGCTGGTCACACAGATCCTGAAGCCGGGTTCGACCACATCGCCGCAGTTTCGGGTGCAGCTCAATCCTGACGTGATGCCCAAGCTGCGCGTGCATGACATCTACGCCAACGTAATGCGCAGCCACCGTGGCGGCAAGGACAGCGCCAGCTACGCCGGTCTGCAGCAGCGCCTGCAGGAAGCGCGCTGGTTTATCAAGAACATCCAGCAGCGCTTTGACACCATTTTGCGTGTCAGCACCGCGATTGTGGAGCGGCAAAAGAGTTTCTTCACCCACGGCGAACTGGCGATGCGCCCGCTGGTGCTGCGCGAGATAGCCGACGAGCTCGGGCTGCACGAATCCACCATCAGCCGCGTGACGACGGCCAAGTACATGGCCACGCCGTTTGGCACGTTTGAGCTGAAATACTTTTTCGGCTCGGGTCTGGGCACGGAGTCTGGCGGCAACGCCTCCAGCACCGCGGTGCGTGCGCTGATCAAGCAGTTCATCGCCGCCGAGAGTGTGAAAAAGCCCCTGAGCGACAACCAGATTTCGGAGATGCTCAAAGAGCAGGGCATTGAATGCGCGCGCCGCACCGTAGCCAAGTACCGCGAGGGCCTCAAGATTGCGCCGGCCTCGCTGAGGAAGGCGTTGTGAACCAGCTCCAGCTTTTCCTGCCCTGCGCTGCCGGTGTGGAGGACTATCTTGCACACGAAGTCCATGGCCTGACCGGCTTGATGGGGGAAGACCTGCTGACGCGCCGCGGCGGGGTCATGGTGCGGGCCGCGTGGCGCGATGCCATGCGTCTGAACCTGTACAGCCGTCTTGCCCAGCGCGTGCTGGTGCAACTCTCCTACACCGACTACCGCACCGAGCAGGACCTGTACCGCGGCGCCGCTGCCGTGGCGTGGGAGATCTGGTTTACGCCCAGACAGAGCATCAAGGTCGAGGTGACAGCGCAGCACAGCCCCCTGAACAGCCTGAACTTTGCCGCGCTCAAGATCAAGGACGCGGTGTGTGATCGCTTTCGTGACAAGGCCCACGGCGTGCGCCCCGATGTCAACACCCAGTGGCCCGATGTGCGCATCTACGCCCACCTCACCACCGACACCTGCTCGCTGTACATCGACACCTCGGGCGAGCCCTTGTTCAAGCGCGGCTGGCGTGAGGACAAGGGGGAGGCGCCGTTGAAGGAGACGCTCGCGGCTGCCATGCTCGCCGCCAGTGGCTGGGCCGATGGTGAAGACGATTTGCTGCCTCTGTACGACCCCTGCTGCGGCAGTGGCACCATCGCCATCGAGGCAGCCCAGATGGCCTGCAATATCCCCGCAGGCATGCTGCGCCGCTTTGCTTTCGAGAAATACCTGCCGTTCCAGGAGCATGTCTGGAGTGCTATCAAAAAAGAAGCTGCTGACGCACAGGTGGTGCGCCCTGCAGGCCAATCTCCCTTGGTATTTGGGAGCGACGTGGCGCACCGCATGGTCGATTTTGCCCAGCGCAACGCCCATCGCGCGGGGGTGGCCGACGTGGTCGAGTTCCGCGGTGGCGACGCGTTGCAGCGTATGCCCCCCAGCGCCGTGCCGGGAGTGATGCTGCTCAATCCGCCCTATGGTGAGCGCATTGGCGTGGGCGGCATCAGCGCCAGCGCAGCGCGGCGCTCGGGTGCACCGCCGCGCGGCGACGCGCTGCCCGATTTCGAAGGCCACAGCGGTGCCCGTGAGCAGGCGGTTACCGAGGACGGTGGTGAGTTCTTCAGCCAGCTCGCTTCGCACTGGAAGAAAAATTACGCGGGCTGGACCGGCTGGATTCTCACGCCCGACCTGAAGCTGCCCGGCAAGATGCGCCTGAAGGAGTCGCGCCGTGTCCCCTTGTGGAACGGCCCCATCGAATGCCGTCTGTTCAGGTTCGATATGGTCCAGGGCACCGCACGCGAGCGAAAGTGAACATCGTTCTTGACACCAACATTGTTCTGGACCTCTACGTTTTCAGTGACCCGGCGGCGGCCCCCCTGTTTGAAGCGCTGAAAGCAGGCCGGCTGCGTTGGCTGGCCACAGCACCCATGCGCGACGAACTGATGCGGGTTTTGACCTACCCGCAGATCGTCAAAAGCCTTCTCCACCACCGCCGGGGTCCCGCACCGGTACTGGCACAGTTTGATGCAGCTGCCACGATTTTTGCGCCCGCCCCCAAAGCCGGCGTCACCTGCAAAGACCCCGACGACCAGAAGTTCATCGACCTGGCAGTTGCGCAGCGGGCGATGCTGCTGAGCAAGGACCGGGCGGTGTTGTGCATGCGCAAGCGTTTGCTGACCCTTGGGGTGCCAGTGCACACAGGGTTCGGGGCACAAACATAGCCGCGTTCTTATGCTGGGAAGTGGTTAAAGGATGCGAACCGGTTCTCCACCGGCTCACCCCGCTCGTTCACCAGACGCAAGCCCGCAGCGGTTTCAATAACTCCAATACGGGTTACTGCCGCGCCGCAGCCTTGTGCAGCGGCCTCGACGGCGCCACGCCGGGCCGCTGGCGCGGTGAACACCAGTTCATAGTCGTCGCCGCCGGCGAGCACGCATTGCAGCGCTTGCTCGGTACTGAAGCTCGAACCGTTAGAGCCGTGAGGCCCCGTGGCATATGCGCGAGCAGCTAGCAAAGTTATAGCAACTGAGGTGTTGACGGTGGCACCCACGCCAGAGCGTTCCAGGATATGCCCGAGGTCCCCGAGCAGGCCATCACTGATATCGGCACAGGCGCTGGCAATGCCGCGCAGGGCCAGTCCGAGCGCTACGCGGGGGGTCGGTTGCTCCAGCCGCTGTCGGGCAGAGGCAAGTACCTGCGGTGCAAGTGCAAGCGTGCCCTGCAGTGCCCGCAAGGCAAGTGCTGCATCGCCCAGGGTGCCGCTGGCGTAGATGTCGTCTCCTGCACGGGCACCGCTGCGCAGCAGGGCCTGCCCGACCGGTACCTCGCCAAAGACCGTGACGCAGATGTTCAAGGGGCCCTGCGTGGTGTCGCCGCCAATCAACTCACAGTCATGCTCATCGGCAAGCGCCAGCAGTCCCTGCGAGAATGGCTGCAGCCAGGCCGGGTCGGCTCGGGGTAGCGCCAGCGCCAGCGTAAACGCCAGCGGCCGCGCGCCACAGGCGGCCAGATCGCTCAGGTTCACCGCCAGCGCCTTGTGGCCAAGTGTGTGTGGGTCGACATTGGCAAAGAAGTGTCGGTTCTCCACCAGCATGTCGGTGGAAATCGCCAGCTGCATGCCGGGGGCCATCTGAAGCAGGGCGCAGTCGTCGCCGACACCCAGCACGGCACGCCGGGTGGGTCGTGTGAAATACTGCGCAATGAGTTCGAACTCGCCCATCAGTGCAGGGTGCGCGAGCCACCGGTGCCGCAATCGCCGCTGAGGGCATCGAGCACAAACATGGGCACATCGGCATCGAATTTTTCACCGTCTTCGGCCACGCAGAACAGGCTTCCGTGCATGGTTCCGGTGGGCGTGCGCAGGCGTGTGCCGCTGGTGTACTCGAACGATTGTCCCGGTTTGAGAAACGGTTGCTGACCAACCACCCCCAGACCCTTTACCTTTTCGGTGATGCCCTGGGCGTCATTGACGTTCCAGGTGCGGGAAATGACCTGCGCGGCAATGTCGCCGGTGTTGGTGATGGTGACGGTGTAGGCGAAAACGTACTGTTCCTCGTCCGGCGCGGACTGCTCGGACAGGTACTGCGGAACGACTTCCACCAAAAGCTGGTACTTGGGCATGGCGCAATGCTACCCGTTTAAACTTGTCCCCATGAAATACCGCATTGCTCCTTCCATTCTTTCCGCTGACTTTGCCCGCTTGGGTGAAGAAGTCAGGGACGTGGTCTCGGCCGGGTCCGACTGGATCCACTTCGATGTCATGGACAACCACTACGTGCCCAACCTCACCTTCGGGCCGATGGTGTGCCAGGCACTCAAGCCGCACGCCAAAACATCCTCGGGTGTAGCGGTGCCGATTGATGTACACCTGATGATTACTCCGGTCGATGCGCTGGCGGCAGCGTTTGCCGAGGCCGGAGCGGACTACATCAGCTTTCATCCGGATGCCAGCGCGCACGTGCACCGCTCGATCCAGGCCATCAAGTCCAAGGGGGTGAAGGCGGGGTTGGTGTTCAACCCGGCCGAACCGCTGGACGTGCTGGACTGGGTGATCGATGACATTGATCTGGTGCTGATCATGAGCGTGAACCCCGGTTTTGGGGGGCAAAGCTTCATTGAGTCGGCATTGCGCAAGATCGAGGACGTGCGCCGCCGCATTACTGCCAGCGGAAAAGACATTCGTCTCGAAGTCGATGGCGGCATCAAGGTCGACAACATCCGTCGCATCGCCGATGCCGGTGCCGACACCTTTGTGGCCGGGAGCGCCATCTTTGGCAAGCCGGATTACAAGGCTGTGGTGGAGGCAATGCGCGCCGCTCTGGGGAACTGACACCCGGGCGTGGGGAAATTACCTTTTGTCCAAGTCCATCAGGCTGAAATGGAAGCTGCCCTTTGCGGCTGGCGTTTGTCCATCAGGTGGGTGGCGACAAGCCACAGGGTCGGTGCCAGCACCAGCAGCACCGACGCGATCTGGGCATAGGTTCCCTCAACATAGTCCTCCATTGCTTCATGCCAGTACGCGTTGTCTATGCCGGGAATCAGGTTGACCTCGGTGAACTCGAACAAGCCCTTGAGCACCAGCATGCCGGCGAAAGCCAGCATGAACACCGCAGTGACATCAAAGAAACGCGACAGATTTACCCGCCTACCGAATTTGGCCCACAGCAGGGAAACTGTGGCAGCCAGTGCCACTCCCATCAATCCCCCGGCCAACATTTGGTAGGCCTGCGCGTCGGCTGCCAGAGACGAGAGCATGGCCGCGGTTTCAATGCCTTCGCGGCCAACCATGAACAGGGTGAAAGCAAAGACAGACCACCAGGCCTTGCTGCCCTCCAGCACCGACGCATTGCCGATTCCGACTGAAATCTCGCGTCCCATCTGCTTTCCGGCTTTGAGCATGTGCGTCACGCACCAAACCACCGCCGCCGCCGCAACCAGCGCCAGCGCGCCTTCCCATGCGGGCGAGGACTCGCCAACTTTTGCCATGAGCACGCCCAGAGCGATCGAACCTGCTACCGACACCGCCAGTCCGGTGCGCACCGCGTTGACAAGGGCTGAATGCCCGGTCTTGCGCAGGTACAGGGTGGCGACAGCAACCATCAGAAAGGCTTCGAGGCCTTCGCGGAATGTAATGAGTAGGGTTTGAAACATAAATGGATCGTTGATTTCTTGACGAATGGTAATCATTCGCATTTGGAATGTCAACTGTGTTCGTTGACACTGTGTTCGTGGATCCGGTGGGTATGTCGGGAGTGGCTGTGGCTGAGAAATGCCGGCGCTGTCGGGGGTTTCCCTCCTTTAGGGCGACACTTGTCAATTGCCAGCCTAATAAACGACCGAAGGTGCCACCCTTGGCAGAGCCAATTCAAAGCGAGCGCCATGGCCTGGGGTTGACTGGACAGTAATCTGACCGCCCAGAATCTTGTTGCAGATGCGGTGCGAGATGGAAAGACCCAGCCCGGAGCCTCCGCGCCCAAGCTTGGTGGTGAAGAAGGGGTCGAATATGTGCCCGAGGTGTTCTGGCGCAATGCCTGTGCCATCGTCCTCTACCGCCACACGCACCCGGTCTGCGCCGTCTTGAACGGTGCTCACGCGGATGACTCCGAACTCGCGACCGTCAAAAGCGTGCGCCACGGCATTGGTTATCAGGTTCATCACCACCTGGCCCAGCGGTCCTGGAAAGCTGTCCATGGATATCCCGCTTTCCAGCGCAAGATCCAGCCTCAGGTCGCTACGCTTGATATTGGGGCGCAAGGTGTCAATCACCTCATTGATGGCCTCCGAAAGATCGAAATCGCGGCGACGCTCCGATACCTGATCCACCGCAACTTGCTTGAAGCTGGTAATCAGGTTGGCGGCGCGGTGCAAGGACTGCTGCGTCAGTTGCGCGCCTTCGCCTACCCGTCCCAGAAATGTCTCGAAAGTCGACTTCTTCAAAACGCCACTGTTCATGTTCTTCAGCATTTCGTTGACGTCGCTGGACATGGTGCTTGCGCACACAAGCGCATTGCCAAGCGGCGTGTTGAGCTCGTGCGCCACTCCTGCGACCAGGCTGCCCAGTGCCGCGAGCTTTTCCGACTGCACCAGCTCATCCTGGGCTCGATGCAGACGTTCCATCGTCAGCAACAGTTCCTGGTTGGAGCGGTCCAACGCCAAAGTCCGGTCCGCAACCCGCTGTTCGAGGCTGACGTTGAGGGACTTGAGTTCAGACTCGAGCTGCTTGCGCTCAGTCACGTCAACCGACATGGTCAACACACAATCGTCATCCCCATACTGAAATCTTTCGGAGGACAACATGAATATGTGGGATGTCCCATCGCGCATCCGGAAGGTCACCTCGTACCCACTGACGCGCCCTTCGGCTGAAAACTGATCGATCCAGCCCTGGCGCTCTGCCATGTCAGACCAGAATCCCAGATCGACCGAGGTCTTGCCCAGCACCTCGCTCCTGCTGTATTGAAAAAAACGTTCCCAGGCCGGGTTGACATCGACATAAACGCCGCTCAAGAATTTGGCCACCGTTATCGGAAGCGGGCTTGCGGTGAGCAACTGTTGCACCTTTTGCTCGTTGGCCCGAGTCGCACTCTCTTGTCGCGCCAGTGCCTCCATCTTGGAAAGCAGACTGGTATTGAGGGTCTGGATTTCGATAACACTTCCCTGGTGGGCGCCAAAGACTTGCCGCAACACCAGGTAGCCCACGGACCAGACGCTGGTCATTGCCAGCCAGTACGCCAAACCGGATGCCATGGGAATGGGTGTCCACCAGGCACGGTCAACTGCGAGCGTCAACATCGCAACCCATGCCACCGACGCGCCCAGCAGCATCACCGCTTGCCGCAATCCAAGCAGCCACCCGCCCATCAGGATGAGAACCACGCTTCCGTGCAATATCGGGTTGAGAATTCCGCCTCGAATGCCGGACTGCACCATCACGGCGATCCATATCGACCAGACATAGACGGTAAAACCCAACTGCTGGTTGGTCCGCCGGCGCAGATAGTTGCACAAAGGACCGCCACAACCGATCAGCGCAGGCGCAACAAGCCGGGACCACTCACCACCAATAGCCCAGACGACTCCGATGTAGGCGGCACAACTGAAAGTCGTCAGCTGAATCAGGCGGTCAAACAAGCGGTCCATTGCCTGCGTATGAAATCCTGTCGAAGAGTCAGGCGGGGCAACAGGATCTACGTTGTGTAAGGACACGGCGGGTTAAGGTTTCCATCGGGTTGATAAAGTATCGTACCAATGAATTGCCAAAGGTGCTGTGAACTCCATTAACTTGAACCCCGACTCGCTTCAGGCTGTGATCTTCGACCTGGACGGCACCCTGGTCGACACATTGGGTGATTTTGTGGCGGTGCTGCAGGGCATGCTGGCAAGTATGCCGACACCGTATTGCGACTACGTGGTGGAACGCCCGGCGGTGGAAAAGATGGTGGGAAAAGGGTCCGAGAATTTGATAAAAAGCGTTCTATCCCTTGTGGAGCCGGCGCAAACAGCTATCAAAAGCGAAGCAATGTATGAGCTTGCCTGGGAAAGTTACCAGCTCCACTACACCTTCATTAACGGGCAATACTCAAGCGTATTTGACGGTGTCGTGGCCGGACTGACGCAACTCCAGAGTCACGGACTGCCCATGGCTTGTGTGACCAATAAACCCACCGCATTTGCGTTGGACTTGTTGCAGCGAAAGGGGCTCTTCGACTACTTTGCCCTGGTGGTGGGGGGAGATGCCGTTGCGCACAAAAAGCCCGATCCCTTGCCCCTGCTACAGGCCTGCGAACGGTTGGGAAGCTCGCCACCGCGCACGCTGATGGTCGGTGACTCCAGCAACGACGCACAAGCAGCGCGCGCCGCCGGGTGTCCGGTGTTGTTGGTGACCTATGGCTACAACCACGGTCTGCCGGTGCGTGGGGTGGATGCCGATGCCTATACCGAGTCGCTAGCGCGCATTCCCTGGCACGCCTAGCGTTTTGCGTTGTGGGATCACTTGGTGCCCAACAGCGCGTCTTTCAGCTTGAAGTCGGCGGGGACTGGGCCCAGCCAGATGGACATCAGGGCTCTGTAGAACTCGGGCTCCTTGAAGGGCTCGCCCTGCACCTTGCCTTTGGCCGTAATGACCAGGCCGGTGCCGGGAATCCAGTCCAGCAAAATAGTATCGCCAGTCACCAGCACCTTGTTGGCGGTGAAGATATCGCTCATGCGCAGCAGGCCGGGGATCAGTTGGGACATTTCGTGCTTTGGGTTGTTGTCCTCCATGCCCCGGGTGAGCAACTTGCCAAACGGCCCCGCCTCCAACTCGCGCAGCATGGTCATGGTCAGCCGCTTGGGGCCGGGCGCGGCCAGCAGTTCGTCCAGCGAAGTCACCTTTTTGCTGGTGTAGAGGTCGGCTACATAGACCTTGAACGGGCCCTTGTAGCGGATGCCGGCCCCGTTGAGTTGAAGCCGGGTGCTGCCCACGGTGGCCGAATCCTCGACCTTGACACCGGCGATGTCTTGCGTGGCAGCAACGGTTGCATTGCCCAGGCAAAGGGCGGTCAGGCCAACGAGCATCATGTGGATCGGTTTCATGGGGTCGGGAGTGGTGGTTGGTGTGATTTGATTCTCGCTGCATCGAGCCCGCCGCCATATCAGGGTTTTCGAGGACAGGTTTGCTACACTGGCGGCATGTTCATACACCGCATCTTCAGCACGGGTTGTAGCGACCGGGGGGCTTGGCCCTGGCGCACGTTGCCGTTTTGCCCGAGCGCTGCGCGCTGACCTTCGCCGGACTGCAGCGCGGACAGGCGCTCAAGCTCACTTCCCGCCCCCTCTGCAACGGGGGATAGCCCGAGAAATCTGGACCTTGCGCATGGCGCGGTGTCCGCAGCCCCGCCAGACGCTGGGGCGACAAGAGTTGGAGAAGCTTTGTCATGATTACTGAAACCGAATTTCAAGCCCTGAGCGCACAGGGTTACAACCGGATTCCCTTGATGGCACAGGCGTTTGCCGACCTGGAAACACCGCTGTCGTTGTACCTGAAACTGGCGCACACGCCGGGTGACGCGGCAGCGGCCGACCCGGCCAATGGAAAGTACAGCTTTCTGCTGGAGTCCGTGGTGGGCGGGGAGCGCTTCGGGCGCTATAGTTTCATTGGCCTGCCGGCCCGTACTCTGGTGCGTGCCAGCGGCTTTGGAGCGGCAGCACACACCGAGGTGGTAACCGATGGCGTGGTGGTGGAAACCTCCAGCGCCAACCCGCTGGATTTCATTGCCCAGTACCAGCAGCGTTTCAAGGTGGCCTTGCGTCCGGGTATGCCGCGGTTTTGCGGGGGGTTGGCGGGCTATTTTGGCTACGACGCTGTGCGCTATATCGAGAAGAAGCTGGTGGCGAGTTGTCCGCCCGATGAAATCGGTTGCCCGGATATTCTGCTGCTGCAGTGCGAGGAATTGGCCGTGATCGACAACCTGTCGGGCAAGCTCTACCTGATTGTCTATGCCGATCCGGGTCAGTCCGAAGCCTATTCGCGCGGCAAGCGGCGCCTGCGCGAACTCAAGGACCGGCTTGCGCAGGCGGTCAGTATTGCGACCGTGAAACCCACGCCAAGCTACCCGGCGCAGCGCGACTTTGCCAAAGCCGACTACCTCGCAGCAGTGGAACGCGCGAAAGAACTGATTGCAAGGGGCGACTTCATGCAGGTGCAGGTGGGCCAGCGCATCAAGAAGCGCTACACCGAGTCGCCGCTGTCCCTGTACCGGGCGCTGCGTTCGCTCAATCCGAGCCCTTACATGTACTACTACCACTTCGGCGATTTCCATGTGGTGGGTGCTTCGCCGGAAATTCTGGTGCGTCAGGAGCGGGTAGTTGCGGGGGACGCGGTATCCACGAAAGTGACCATCCGCCCGCTGGCTGGTACCCGGCCTCGCGGTGCTACCCCCGAACTGGACAAGGCCGCTGAAGTGGAACTGGTGAACGATCCCAAGGAGCGCGCCGAGCATGTGATGCTGATCGATCTGGCGCGCAACGATATTGGGCGCATCGCCAAGATTGGCAGTGTGCAGGTGTCGGATGCATTCTGCGTGGAGCGCTACAGCCATGTGATGCACATTGTGAGTAACGTCGAAGGAACTTTGATCGAGGGGATGACTAGTATGGACGTGCTCAAGGCCACCTTCCCGGCCGGCACCCTCACCGGCGCGCCCAAGGTGCATGCGATGGAACTGATTGACCAGTTGGAGCCTACCAAGCGCGGCATCTACGGTGGTGCCTGCGGCTACCTGAGCTATGCGGGCGATATGGACGTGGCCATTGCGATTCGCACCGGTATCGTGAAGGACCAGATGCTGTATGTGCAGGCCGCAGCCGGCGTGGTGGCTGACAGTGTGCCCGAACTGGAGTGGAAGGAAACCGAGGCCAAGGCGCGGGCACTTCTGAGGGCAGCGGAACTGGTCGAGGAGGGACTGGAATGAGTACCGAAAAAATGAGGCTGTTGATGATCGACAATTACGACTCGTTCACCTACAACATCGTGCAGTATTTCGGTGAGCTTGGTGCCGCGGTCGAGGTGTTCCGAAACGACGAAATCAGTGTCGAGGGGATTGCCCAGCGTAGGCCCGACCGGTTGGTGATTTCTCCTGGCCCGTGTTCACCCGCCGAGGCCGGCATTTCGGTGACGGCCATCCAGCATTTCATGGGCAAGCTGCCCATTCTCGGCGTCTGCCTGGGGCACCAGAGCATTGGTGCTGCGCTGGGCGGAAAAATCATCAGGGCACAGGCGCTGATGCATGGCAAGACCAGTGTCATTACGACCACGCAGGAGGGCGTGTTTTCCGGCCTTCCGCAGCGATTCACCGTGAATCGCTACCACTCGCTGTCAATCGAGCGTGCCACGTGTCCGCCCGATCTCAAAATCACGGCATGGACGGACGATGGCGAAATCATGGGCGTGCGCCATGCGCATTTGCCCGAGACCGTGCGCATGGAGGGAGTGCAGTTTCACCCGGAGTCGATCCTGACCGAGCACGGGCACGCCATGCTGAAGAATTTTCTGCTATGAAGTTCATAGCTACTTACGCATATTCCAAAGGGACGGGGGCTGATATGGTGCAAAAAATTATTGATTTGCGTAGTGACACGGTGACCCAGCCCACACCCGCCATGCGTGAAGCCATGATGGCCGCGCCGCTGGGGGACGACGTGTTTGCCGACGACCCCAGCGTCAATGCGCTGCAGGAGAACATTGCCGCGATGCTGGGCTTCGAGGCGGCGCTTTTCATGCCCACGGGCACACAGAGCAACCTGTGCGCGCTGATGGCGCACTGCGAGCGCGGCGACGAATACATCGTCGCACAGTCGGCGCACACCTATCGCTACGAAGGCGGTGGCGCAGCAGTGCTGGGCAGCATACAGCCGCAGCCGCTGGCGCAGGGGGCCTCCGGCCAGATGGCGCTGGCGGACATTGCCGCGGCGATCAAGCCCGACGACTGCCACTTCGCCCGCACGCGTCTGCTGTGCCTGGAAAATACCTGGAACGGATTTCCCATGCCAATGGACTATCTGGAGCAGGCCACCACGCTGGCGCGCGAACGCGGTCTGGCGACGCATCTCGACGGTGCCCGCCTCTTCAATGCAGCGGTGGCGAATCAGACCCAGGGTGAGACTGTGCACTTTGCAGCGCGGCGCATTGCGGATAACTTCGACAGTGTCTCGGTGTGCTTTAGCAAGGGACTGGGCGCACCCATAGGTTCGGCGCTGTGCGGGGCAAAGTCACTGATTGCACGCGCTTTGCGCGTTCGGAAAATGGCGGGCGGCGGCATGCGCCAGTCCGGCCTGCTGGCGGCGGCGGCCACCCATGCACTGGAACACCATATCGAGCGCCTGGCGCACGACCATGCGTTGGCGCAGCGCCTGGCCGATGGCCTGCGCGCGATCGACGGCTTGAGCGTGCGTTCGGCGCAGACCAACATTGTGTTCGTCGACGTTGCCGACAATTTGGGGCCGGAACTGCTGGCGCACTTAAAGCAGCATGGCGTGCTGGCCACGGGCTTGATCGGTCTGCGCTTTGTGACCCACCTCGATGTCGACGCGCAAGGCATCGACTGGGCCGTCGCCGTCGTGCGCGAGTTTTTTCAGTCAAGGTGAATTGGGGAGCGTGCGTGGCCATTGACCAGTTGCTCATATTCATGGCGGCGGGATTGCTGCTCAATCTGACACCGGGGCCGGACGTGCTCTACATCGTCTCCAACGCCATGCGCAGGGGCGTGCGCCACGGCGTGGTGGCGGCGTTGGGCATCACGGCAGGAGTGTTTCTGCACATCTTCGCCGCGGCCATCGGGGTGAGTGCTCTGCTGCTGGCCTCGAGCATGGCTTTCGCTGTGCTGAAGTGGCTGGGCGCGGCGTATCTGGTCTATGTGGGTCTGCGCTTGCTGTTTTTCAAAGGCAATAATGCTATTGATTTGGAAGCGTCCTGCGCAAGCTCCGCGAGCGTTAGCGGCAAAAATCGCTTAAAGTTTATCTTCCTGCAGGGGTTCTGGACCAATGCGCTTAACCCCAAGGTGGCCTTGTTCTTTCTGGCGTTTCTGCCGCAGTTCATTGGCCCGTCGGTGCACAACAAGCCTCTGATATTTCTGTTGCTGGGCCTGCTTTTCAATTTCAACAGCCTGTGGGTGAACCTGGGCTGGGCGGTTGCGGCCGCATGGCTGTCCGAGCGGGCGGGACTGGTCCGGCATGCCATGGTTTGGCTGGACCGCATTGCCGGTGCGCTGTTCATCACCTTCGGGCTCAAACTCGCCCTGACCGACAATCCGTCTTCTTAAGGAATCCCGATATGGCCCTGCCCAGCACACCCAGCAAGATTACGCCGCAAGAAGCACTGCAGCGCACCATCGAGCACCGCGAGATCTTCCATGACGAGATGCTGCATCTGATGCGCCAGATCATGTCGGGTGAAATGTCGCAGGTGATGATGGCCGCGCTCATTACGGGGCTGCGTGTCAAAAAGGAAACCATAGGAGAAATTACCGCTGCCGCGCAGGTGATGCGGGAGTTTTCCACCAAGGTGGACGTGCCTGACAGGACGCATCTGGTGGACATTGTGGGCACCGGCGGTGACGGCTCGCACACCTTCAACATCTCCACCTGCTCCATGTTCGTAGCCGCTGCGGCCGGTGCCAAGGTCAGCAAGCACGGTGGCAGAAGCGTCAGCAGCAAGAGTGGCAGCGCCGATGTCATGGAGGCGCTGGGCATCAATCTGAACCTGTCGCCAACGGCCATCGCACAGTGCATCGCCGAACTCGGGGTGGGCTTCATGTTTGCGCCCAACCACCACCCAGCGATGAAAAATGTGGCCCCGGTGCGCCGTGAACTCGGCATCCGGACCATTTTCAATATCCTGGGGCCGCTGACCACCCCGGCCAGTGCCCCCAATATCCTGATGGGCGTGTTTCACCCGGATCTGGTGGGCATCCAGGTGCGCGCCCTGGAACGACTCGGCGCCGAGCACGCCATCGTGGTGTATGGCCGCGATGGCATGGACGAGGTGAGCCTGGGCGCGGCCACGCTGGTGGGCGAACTTAAGGATGGAGCAATTACCGAATACGAAATTCACCCCGAAGACTTCGGCATGGTGATGGCGAGCAACCGCGCGCTCAAAGTTGCCACGGCCCAGGATTCGAAGGCCATGCTGCTGGGCGTTTTGAACAACCAGGCCGGTGCTCCCAAGGACATTGTGGTGCTCAATGCAGGGGTGGCCCTGTACGCGGCCAATGTGGCAAACAGCATTGAAACGGGCATGGAACAAGCGCGAGCAGCTATCGAATCAGGAGCAGCCAAAGCCAAACTCGCGGCCCTGGTTGGGCTGTCCGGGCAACTGGCAACCAAAGGACAAGCATGAGTGACATTCTGGACAAAATCGTTGCGGTCAAACACCAGGAGGTGGCGGCTGCAAAAAAGCGCAAGTCTCTGCAGGCGATGCGCGCCGATGCCGAGTCGCGGGTGCTCACTCGTGATTTTGTGGGCGCTCTGCGTGCCAAGATTGCGTCTGGCAAACCGGCGGTGATTGCGGAAATCAAGAAAGCGAGCCCTTCCAAAGGCGTGATCCGGGAAGACTTTATACCGGCCGACATTGCGCAAAGCTATGCGGAATATGGCGCAGCGTGCTTGTCAGTGCTTACTGACGTGCAGTTCTTCCAAGGTGGCGTGGACCATCTCAAGCAGGCCCGTGCTTCCTGCCCGCTGCCGGTGCTGCGCAAGGACTTCATGGTTGATCCGTACCAGATCTACGAGTCGCGCGCCATCGGTGCCGACTGCGTACTACTGATCGTCGCTTGTCTGGAGGATGCGCAGATGAAAGAACTGGAGTTCATCGCCCGCAGTCTGGATTTGGCCGTTCTGGTGGAGGTACATGACCAGGCGGAACTGGATCGCGCACTGCGGTTGAAGACCCCGCTGGTGGGAATCAATAACCGCAACTTAAAGACGTTTGAAGTGTCCCTGGATACCACGATGAATTTGCGCGGCTTGGTTCCAATCGACCGTTTGCTGGTGACAGAAAGTGGTATTCACACCCGGGACGAAGTGTTGCGCATGGGGGCTGCGGGCGTGAGTGCCTTCCTGGTGGGCGAGGCCTTCATGCGCGCACCCGACCCCGGTGTGGCGCTGGACGCACTGTTCGGTTGACGCCATGGAATTGGAGCTTGAATCGGCAGCGCCGGCGCCGGATCAACTGACCGAGGTGAACCCCGCCGTTTGGGGGGTGGCAGCCGGGTGGCAGCCTTTGGTGCAAGCGTTTTTCCAGTCAACCCAGGGAAGCAGTTTGTTGGCGTTCCTGCGTCAACGCCTCGAGGCGGGGGTGGCTGTCTTTCCGCCCAAACCCTTGCGGGCGCTGGAATTGACACCACCCGAAGCTGTGCGGGTGGTGATCTTGGGGCAGGATCCCTACCACAGGCGCGGTCAGGCCGAGGGATTGGCGTTTTCGGTGGCATCGGGTGTTGCACTGCCACCATCCTTGCGCAATATATTCAAGGAACTCCAGCGCGACCTGGGAACCCCCATTCCGGCGTTTCCCAACCCGGGAGGCAGTCTGGTTCGCTGGGCGAAGAAGGGGATTCTTCTGCTTAATACCTGCCTGACGGTTGAAGAGGGGCAGCCTGCCAGCCACTCCGGGCGTGGATGGGAAGGTCTGACCGATGCGATCATTGAATATGTTTCTCACAACGCCCGGCCATCGGTTTTCATGTTGTGGGGAACCCACGCCCAAAGCAAACGGACGTTGATCGATGCCAGCCGCCATTTGGTCCTGACCGCAAACCATCCTTCGCCGCTGTCGGCACTGCGAGCGCCGGTGCCTTTCATCGGGTGCGGCCACTTCTCGCGGGCGCGTGACTGGCGCGATGGGCACGTGACTTAGGCCAAACTTCATGGCATAATCCGGGGTTCACCTTAGGAGAGGTGGCCGAGTGGTTAATGGCAGCAGACTGTAAATCTGCCCTCTTACGAGTACGCTGGTTCGAATCCAGCCCTCTCCACCAGTGATGCGTTGACTGATGACGAGTTTAGGTGCCTGTGAGGCGGGCCTGTGCGGGGTTCGTATAGTGGTAATACCTTAGCCTTCCAAGCTAAAGCGAGGAGTTCGATTCTCCTACCCCGCTCCACAGTTGATTTGTTGCTTGTTGGTGTTGAAAGATTTAGCCCTTTTGGCTCAGTGGTAGAGCACTCCCTTGGTAAGGGAGAGGTCGCGGGTCC
>CAIPGC010000107.1 GCA_903864505.1 uncultured beta proteobacterium
CAGGGCGGTCATGCATTCTTCGGCACTGGACGCACTCTCTGCGCGCAGCCCCAGCGAGGACAGCTGCTCGGACAGAATCTGCCGCGCAGCCGGGTTGTCGTCCACCACCAGCACATGCAGGCCGTGCAGTTCGGCCACCGGCGCGCTGCTGCGCCGTTGCTGGTTGGACACTTCCAGCCACGCAGTAAAGGTAAATGTGCTGCCCTTTCCGGGAACCGAGACGACCGAGATCTTGCCCTGCATCATCTCAACAAAGCGCTTGGAGATGGCCAGTCCCAGGCCGGTGCCACCGTAGTGGCGCGTGGTGGACGAGTCTGCCTGCGTGAAGGCTTCAAACAGGCGCCCACACTGCTCGGCCGTCATGCCCACACCCGTGTCCTCCACATCCACCCGCAACTCGACCCGGTGCTCCATACGCTGCACTACGCCGACGCTGATCTGGACTTGGCCACTTTCCGTGAACTTGATTGCGTTTTGCACCAGGTTGGTCAGCACTTGTCCCAGCCGCACACTGTCACCGACCAGGCCATCGGGCACCCGCGGCTCGACGTGAATCAGAAACTCCAGACCCTTTTCCTGCGCCTTCTGCCCCACCAGCGTGGTGGTGCGTTCAAGCACATCATCGAGCCAGAACGGAGCCTGTTCGAGCCCCATCTTGCCCGCCTCGATCTTGGAGAAATCCAGAATGTCGTTGATGATGGTCAGCAGAGAGTTGCCCGCGGTGTTGATCTTCTGCACGTAGTCCAATTGGCGCGGCGACAGCTCGGTGCGCAATGCCAGGTGCGACAGCCCGATTACCGCATTCATGGGCGTGCGGATTTCGTGGCTCATGTTGGCCAGAAACTCGCTCTTGGCGCGGGTTGCGTCTTCGGCCCGGTCACGCGCTTCCTGCAGCGCGACGGTCTGGTCCAGCAGCGTCTGCTTTTGCGCCACCAACTCGCTGCCCGACTCTTCAAGCTCAGCGGCCTGGCGCTGCGTCTTCTGCAACAGCTCGTGGGCGCGCTGGTTGCGCCGCAGTATTTCCAGGTTCAGGGCCATCAGCGGCAGCACTGCATCGAGCAGGGCCTGCTGGCGTGCACCGAGCGGGTTGACGGCTGCCAGTTCCATCACCGCCAGACTGGTCCCATGGATGGACTGCACTTGCTGGATGCGAACCCAACTGGGCGCAGCATCGAGCAGGCCGGAATGGATTCTCATACTCTCCGGTGGCGGCTCGGTCACCAGAATCGGCTTGCCATCCCGGGCACACTGGCCCAGCAGTCCATCGCGCTCGGTAAACCATGGCAGCACCAACGCCGGGTCTGCCACCCCATAGCCGCCCTGATACAGGTAACGCCCCTGCGACTCGCTCAGGACGTAGAGGATGCCGGTCTGGACCTGGAGCAGCGGGACCAACATGCCCATCAGCGTCTGCGCAAAGTCATCATGGCTCTCGATTGACTGCACGCGCTCCGATATTGCTGCGGTGCTGGCCTTGACCCAGCGCAACTCCTCGGCTGACTGCGCCTCCGTTTGCAACATCATGATCGACCGCGCCATTGCCCCGACATCATTGTCGTAATCGGCGTAGGGAATGACCAGGCCCAAATTGCCCGCCGCAAGATTCTCCACGCTCTCGCGCAAGCGCTCGGACGGCCGGCGCACCGATGCATTGACCAGAGTGCCTACGACCAGCACCACCGTCACACCGACCAGAATCAGCACCACGGACCAGATCTCAATGCGCTTGGAATACTCTTCCGCCTCGCGCGCAGAGACCGCAGCAGCATCCTCCTTGTGGCGTACCAGCGCCGTCATCAACCGGTCTGCCGCTTCGAAGGCCTGCAGGTTTTGCGGACTCACCAGGAACAGACTGACCTCATCGTTGCGAAACTTCACGTCACGCTGGATCAGAAACACCGAGTGATCGACATTGCGCAAATACTGCGTCACCATTTCCTCGACCTCAAACAACAGGCGACGGCCTTCCGGACGTACAAACATGGCATCGCTCTCGGCCAGTGCACGCTGCAGGCGGACACGCGCATCGGTGAGGTTGGCCATGGCCAATGCGCGCTGGGAAGCATCAGGCGCCATGATCATCTGGCGCAGCGATCGGCCGGTTTCCATGAAGTGGATAGCGGTTTCCTTGATTTTCGACACCCCCTTGAGTTCGACTTCGTACATGCGCCGAACCTCGTCGGCTTGCCGGCCCGCGCTGTAGAGCGACTGCCCTCCGATGGACACCACCAGCAGCAGCATGGCCCCCAACCCGAAAGCCAGTTTGACTCCCATGTTGAGCCGCTCAAAGCGTTCCAGAAGCTGATCCATCATGCTGCTTTCTCCAATTCGTTCATTGCGGGTGCACCATCGTTTGAGGACTTGCCCACCCCGACTTCAGAAACAACTTCCCGTTTGCGCTGCGAAATATCCCGGTGCACCGAAACCCAGTGGGTGTACCACTGGCCGTTGCTGCCATCCGAGATCGGGGTGACCACCGTCTCGGAACAGATCTCGCGCCCGTCCTTGGCA
Source organism: uncultured beta proteobacterium (assembly GCA_903864505.1). Classification (GTDB taxonomy): domain Bacteria; phylum Pseudomonadota; class Gammaproteobacteria; order Burkholderiales; family Burkholderiaceae_C; genus Allorhodoferax. Next base: position 2,512 of record CAIPGC010000107.1, read on the forward strand.
TAAATGATCACCTCGGCCCGGCCCACCGCCCATGCCGCATAGGCCCGATCCAATTGAGCCAGTTCGCTCTTGTCGGACTTCGGGCCAAGCAGCATTTGCAAGGTCTGCCCGACCACTTCGTCGCGGCTGTAGCCGGTGGCCCGGACAAATGCCTCGTTGACGAATTGAATGCGCCGACCGGTTGGCCCGACGGCGTCTGCCTCGGTAATGACCAGCGCATCGTTGATGTTGGCAACGCACTTCTCAAGCAACAACAACCGCTCATGGGTGGAGCGCAGTTCGCTCTCGGTCTGGCGGCGCAAACTGATATCGCGTGCCACCGTCTGAACCCCTGCGGGCGAACCATTGGCATCGCGCAACGGCGTGCGAACCACCTCAAACAGTCCCGTGTGCCCGTCACGTGCTGATGTCAGAGTCACCTCAACATGGATCGACCGCCCGAGCGCCAAAAGCTGGCTATCCCGGATTCTTTCCTGCATCGTTTGCTGCCCTTCATACAAGTCGAGTTCCGCCAGACCGTTCAAGCTTGCGGGGGATCGGCCCTTGAACTCCTCGTATGCCCGATTGCAGTTTTTGTAAATGCCTTTTTCATCCTTGACCCAGATCAGGTCAGGACTGACCTGCAACACATCTCGCAATTGCAGCTTTGTTTCAAAAAGTTCGGTTCCGAGACGCGCCGACTCGCCCTCGAGACGCAGTTTTTCATCGTGCTCTCCAAGTTTGATTCTGTTCTTGAGGCCATAGGCATACACGCCGGCAGCCACAATCAGCAGCGCGATAACCAGTTGGAAGTTGCGCAGCAGTCGCCCCTCTTCGCGGGTGTGGGCCGCGATTTTCCGGGTCAAGTGCTCCATCAACCCGAGCAACTCGTCGGTGTGCTGACTGGCGAAACGCAGCGCTGGCTCCACGGTTTGCGGCGATACTGCCTGCGATGGGCCCAGCGTGCGCAACAGCCGGTAGTACTTCTGCCACAACACCAGACTCTGCTCAATCTGTGGGCGCACATCAAACTCGTCGGAAAGCGCTGGCAACCTGACCGGGTCGCCGAGGTAATCCGGGCCCAGATAGCCATTGGCAAAACCCGTCAGGATCAGGTTGAACTCGCGCGACGCCTCCTCCACAGCCAACTGCAGCCGTTGCACTTCGGACGGCTGCAGGTTAGGCTGCCCCAGTTGCAGCAGCGTGCGGTGCATGTGCTGGCTCAGAATGCCCTGACGGCTGGTGGAATTGACCTCCGTGGCGTGGCGCTCCGCATGCTCCACAAACAGTACTCCGAGTCCGGCAAGCGTCAGCGTCGCAATCAAAAACGCCAGGAGTATCCAGCGCAATCGCCGGTAATCAGCAGGGAGGTTCATGCAGGCTGTCTCATGATGCGCATCAGGTCGGGGTGGTGTCTATCGGCAATCGCAGGGTGACGCACGTACCCTGACCATTGGCGCTGGTGACCGAGACTTCACCACGGTGCAGTTCGACGATTTCCTTGACGATGCTCATACCAAGGCCCGTGCCCGGGATCTTGCCCGAGGTGTCGGCACGGTAGAAGCGCGTCCAGACTTTCTTCAACTGCTCAGGTGTCATGCCAATGCCGCGATCGGTCACGCTGATACGCGCCAGGGGCATTTCGCTGCGTCCGGCAACCACGTCCACCTCGATGCACACCGGGCCGCCTGCGGGTGAGTATTTGTAAGCGTTGGACACCACATTGAGCAGAGCCTGGCCCAGCTTTCCTGCGTCGCCCAGCAGCCATAGCGGCTTACCCGCCAGCGCCAGCTCAGGAGCGTTGCGTCCCTGCGGGAGCTTGAATGAATCGGTGGTGCGTTGTATCAATTGATTGACATCCAGCCGCGTGAGCTGGAAGTCCTTGCCCCGGCGAGCCTCGATGCGTGCAAGATCAAGCAGCTCATTGAGGATGGCCGACACGTTGGTCGACTGCTTGTGGATGATGCCAATGAACTCACGCGTTTCCTCTTCCGTAAAGTTCTGCGTAAGCAGCAGCTCGGAGAAGCCCAGGATGCTGGCCAGCGGCGTGCGCAACTCGTGTGCGGCGGTGGACAGGAATTCGCTTTTGATCTGATCAACCTCGTACTCGTGGGTGACGTCACGCATGTGCAGCACCTGGGAGATGTTTTGTGACTGGCTGCTGCGCACGCCGATTTGCAGCACCTTGTTTCCCTTCACTGTGATGGTGCAGGTCTCGCTGATCCTGCTGGATGCATCGGTGTCGGTGGCGTCCTCCGGGGCCTGGCGCAGCGCGGCGAGTCCGCCGAAGCGCGAACCGGAATCACACAGGGAATTGAGCCACAGGGAAAACTCATTTTCGCTCATGCCGTCGAGTGCGGTGCTGGCGCGGTCCGTCATGCGCATGAAGGCCGGGTTGACGTACTTGACGCAATGCGCTGTATCAAATGACACCAGTCCATCCGGGCTGAGTTCAAAAATTTCGTTGAGCTGCTCGGCGTGGTCGGCCAACCTGGCCTTGGCCTGGTACTCCACCTCCATCGCCCTCTGGGTCTGACGAATATGGCGCGTGAGCACTGCCGCCAGCGCCAGCAGCAGCGCGCTGACCACAAGTGCCTGCGCTACCAGCGCATTGCGGGCAGCGTAGTAGTTGGCCAGAATGTGCGAAACCTCTTTGCCCATCAGGACGACCAGCGGGTACTGGGGAATCTTGCGGTAAAAAAACATTCGCTCGGTCGCATCCACCACCGACACGTTGGTATAGCCGCCAGCAAGTTCGCCCTTTTCAACTCTGGCGAAGATTTGAGAACTGGATGCGTTGGTACCAAATTCCTCCTTGGTCCCGACCAGGCGTGCACGCGCAATGCCGTCGGTCCCGTACAACGCTGCCAGGGCACTCGCCCCCAGTTGCAGTTCACCGTAGAACCGTGTGAAGTAGCCCGGGTCGATCGAGACAACTACGACACCTGCAAATTCGCCACTGGGCGCACTGATGCGCCGCGTCAGTTGAACCGACCATTTCCCCGATGCCCGACCGATCACGGGCTTGGAGACGAACATACCCACCTTGTCGTCGGCCACATGAACCTTGAAGTGCTCCCGGTCCGACAGGTCGAGTCGGCCATTGATGGGCAGATTTGCCAACGCGTAGATTCCGTGGGCATCGATGATTCCCACTTGCGGAAAGATTTCTGCGTCAATAACGCCCTGGCGCACCAGCGCTGACAGGTCCAGCTTGTTTCCCACCTCCAGGTAGCGCGCCTGGATGAACCGGATCACCTGATCGGCGCTGCGCAGTGTGCGAATGGCGTGTTCCTGGCTGACCCGGGTCAGGTTCGACATTTCGGTGTTGGCTGCGTTGACTTCGCGCTCGCGGTTGCCGTGTATCTGGCTCAGCACATACCACCACGCCAGCCCCAGCAGGATGGCTGCGATCAGCCAGACGATGCGCAATGTGCGACGGTACACGTTGTCCGGAGGAAGAAGCGACGGCGTGGCAGTCATGAACCGTTCCGGTTGTCGCGTGGTGCAGCGCAAGCGCTGCTCAGGCGATCTGCTCGCGGATCCATGACGCGACCTGCATCGGGCTGAACGGTTTGACAAAATAGGCATCGGCGCCACGCGCACTGGCATCCTTGCTATCGGCCTCCTGCCCACGCGCGGTCACCATGGCAACGAAGGTCTGACGCATTTGCGGATCGGACTTGATAGCGTCGAGAACCTGCAGCCCATTGAGCTCTCCGGGCATCATGACATCGAGCAGCACCACCTTGGGCCGATGCTGCTTGATCATTTCAAGTGCAGTCACCCCATCTTGACTTTCCAGGATTTCATAATTTTTGCCCAGGCTGATGCTGAGAAGACGCCGGATGTCCGGCTGGTCGTCGACGATCAATATCTGTGTCATGGGGATACCCCTTCATGTCTGCTGCGCGTAGCCCCATCCGGGCGCGGCAAGACGACCGGGCGAACCATATCGGTTGCAATCGCAAGCAGCCGGTCAAACGGAACAGGTTTGGGCAGCACTTCAATGTCCGCAGGTAGTCCGCCGTTCTTGGCGATGTCAATTGCATCAAGTCCGGTGACCACCACAATCCTTGCCTGCTGGGCAATCACGCTTCTGCGCAGTTCGCGCAGCATGTGGAATCCGTCCATGCCGGGCATGTGGAGGTCGGTGATCAGCAGATCCGGGCAACCCTGACCCACGTGCAGCAAGGCGGCAATGGCGCCGTCCACGCAAGTCAATTCGGGCGCCATCGGCCAATGGGAAATGTGGGCCCGGTACAACCTCAGCAGACTGGCATCATCTTCCACCACCAGCACGTTCAAAGGCCGACTCGCCACCGCTGGTGTGTTCGTTGGCGGGGATAGTGGCACCGGCGACGCACCCTTGCGTAACAATCGGTCGATTGAATCGCGCAGCACGCGTCGGTGTCCCCCCGAGGTTTTCCAGGCCTGCAGAAGTCCGCTTTCAACCCAAAGCTGAACCGTGCCAACCGAAACACCCAGCAGGACCGCCGCTTCACGCGTGGTGCAGAATGATTTTTCAATGGGAGAGCCAAGCATAGATCTTAGGAATTTAGGTTAATTGTCGAATTCTATCGAATTTTAGTATTTTTTCAACTTCGGTGCAGACTGCAGCTTTATGAACTTCAAATGATGCACGTGAACCTCACTGAAACATTCTTCCAGGACGAGAGGAGGGAGCTTCTGGACTTTTTCCTGTCGTGACTTTCTAGTCTTGCATGCCTAGTCTTGCATTGACAGACATGGCTGGATCGATCCATCATCACACGTGGGGAAAACCTGCATTTATTGTGTTAGCTCAAAGAATATATGATAATTTATGATAGTATTTGATCATAAATGATTAACTCTGACCCAAAATCCGTGGTGCCCAACTCTGAGAAACCGATAGCCCGGCATGCCAGGAAAAAAGTTCTAAAGACTTTCTGCACCTCTGCCGAGGCGGCGCAGTTGCTGGGTGTAGCGCTGCGAACCGTCCAGCTGTGGTCGGAGAACGGGTTGCTCGAAGTGTGGAAAACCAGCGGTGGCCATCGTCGCATCAGCCGCGAGTCGGTTCAACGCCTGCTGGTCGGCCAGAACAAGCGCGCTACCGATCGGGGGCCCGAGGCAGATACCCACAAGCCGACCCTGGACACGCGTGGAAAGGCCTTCAATGTTCTGGTGGTCGAAGACGATGAGGTTCTGCGCCATCTTTACAAAATCAACATCGAGCGGTGGCCCTTACATACCACGTTCGCCTCGGCCGGTGATGGTTACGAGGCGCTGATCCGTATGGGGCAATCCAAACCCGACCTATTGATTCTTGACCTGAACATGCCCGGCATGGACGGGTTTCGTATGCTGCAGACCGTTCGCGGCACCGCTGAGCTCGCTGGCATGTCGATCGTCGTGGTGTCGGGCATCGATGCTGCCGAAATCCAAAGCCGGGGAGGCGTGCCTGCAGGCGTGCGCGTCCTGCCAAAACCCATCCCATTTCATGAACTTCAAACCATGGCGGAACAAATCGCCCGCCAACAACCCGCAGGAGCACAGACAACATGAGCAAAATCCTCTTGGTCGATGACCACGCTGACATCCGTCGACTGATGCGAGTCACTCTGGGTAAAACCTTCGATATCTGCGAGGCCGAAGACGGTGTGACGGCGTTGCAACTGGCGCGCGAAGAACGTCCCGACCTGATCGTGCTGGACGTAATGATGCCCGGTGAATTGGATGGACTGCAGGTGCTCGATGCGATTCGTGCCGACCCACAGCTGCAAAGAACCCGCGTCATCATGGTGACTGCGCGTGGACAGGTGCGCGACACCGAAGTTGGTATGCAGCGCGGCGCGGATGCCTACTTTGTCAAGCCGTTCAGCCCGCTTCAACTGACCGCCTGCATTCAGGAGACCCTTGCCAAGGGAGAACGCAATGACTGATGACATTACGCCCTCGCGCGCAATGCCCTTGCTCCACGCCGGGGCAGCGCAAGCCGCGTCGAACTTCGAGCCCGTCATGGAGCATGTGATCGACCTTTATGAGTCACTGGAAACACGCTACGAGCGGCTTCGCCTTGCCTACGCCAGCCTGATGGAGACCCACATGGAGCTGGCTGAACAACTGCACGCGCTGCAAGACCCGGCCCACCACACAAGCCCCAAATTGTCGGAGGGCATCTTCATGACCAACGCCGCAGGAACGATTCTGACGGTGAACGCGGCCTTTACCCTCATCACCGGCTATACCGCAGACGATGCCATTGGTAAGAACCCCCGTTTCATGCAATCGGGCTTGCAGGATCCGTCTTTTTACAAGGACCTATGGCTCGAAATCTCCAATGCAGGCAGCTGGCAAGGTCAGATGTTCAACCGCCGCAAGAATGGGGAAATCTACCCCGAGTGGATCAAGATCAGCGCAACCAAAGACCGCAATGGCGGGGTGCTGAGCTACACCGCCGTCATCTATGACCTGTCTGGCGTTGCCTCTCAGGAAGTGAAGAATTTGAGCAAATCACTGCCGCAAAATGTTTATCGCATCCAGCCAGCACCCGGCATACCGGAAGCCTCTAAGACTTGAGGGCAAGGAAAAAACCCAATGGAGCCTTCCGTGGTGGATCCCCAACACCCCAGCAGCGATTTATTGAATTCGCTCCTGCTGAAGTACGCAGAAGACCTTCGTGTCCTCATGGAGCGCCAGCGCACGCTGGAATCGCGCACCGAAAATCTGGACCGAATGGCCCACTACGATTTGCTCACCGGACTGCCGAACCGACAGCTCTTTATGGAACGGTTGACAGGAATGATGAAGCCTTCCAGGCGTCCGGAAGATGCGTTCACGCTGATGTTTATTGATCTGGATGGATTCAAGCAGATCAATGACAGCGAAGGTCACCACATTGGCGACTGTGTGCTGCAAACGGTAGCACGTCGCCTGACCGCTTCGATACGGGAATCGGATACCGTGGCGCGTTTGGGGGGCGACGAGTTTGTGGTGATTGCCCGCGCGTTGTCCGGCGATGAAAATATTGCCGCGTTTTGCGCCAAGGCGATTGGAGCATTGTCAGAACCCATCACCGATACCGGAAAAAGCCTGTTGGTAGGCAGCAGTTTCGGTTGCGCAGAATATCCCCGCCATGGTGAGGACGAAGTCACGTTGCTTGCGCACGCCGATGCCGCCATGTACTGCGCCAAAGCAGCGGGGGGAAATACCTTCTGCGTCTATAGCCGAGCAATGTAAAGCGATCACGCCTACCGCACCGCCACGTCCATCGAAAGTCAGACATGCAAAAGAACCTCATGATTCAATCAAAACGCATCGTTGCGGGGGTGCTGCGTTTCATGCTCTGCGCGGCATGGCTTGCTATCTCACCGAGCAACGCCTGGGCCGATGAGACTCCAGTCTTCAAGGTCGGCGTAGTACCGCAGTTCGACAGTCGAACCATTTTCGATATCTGGACTCCGATCCTGGCACAGTTGCAAGCGACTACCGGCAGGCGCTTTCAACTGGTTGGTTCGCCCAACATTCCAGACTTTGAAAAGAAAGTGGCACAGGAGGAGTTTGATTTTGTCTACCTGAACCCCTACCAGGCGCTGGTAGCAAGCAGCAATTACATCCCGCTGGTGCGTGATGTGGCGACCCCCCTTGAAGGCATCATCGTGGTTCACAAAGACAGTCCGATCCATGACCTGGGCGAACTGCAGGGCAAGACCATGGACTTCCCCGCCCCCAACGCACTTGCTGCCTCCTTGATGACCCGCGCCCAGTTGGATCAGGCCGGAGTAAAGGTACAGGTGCGCTACGTTAAAACCCACACCACGGTTTACCTCAATGTAGCGCTCGGACAAACCGATGCCGGCGGCGGGGTGCTGCAAACACTCGAAGACCAACCCGCAGCGGTTCGCAAACAACTGAAAGTGATCTATAAAACCATTGGGGTTGCCTCGCACCCGGTCCTCGCCAGCAAGCGCCTGAGTCCGGCCTTGCGCGAACAGGTGCGTTCCGCGCTGATTGCCATGGGCGAGTCCTCCGACGGAAGGGCCATGCTGCTGCGGGTTCCGTTCGACCGCGTGGGCCGGGCCGTGGCCGAGGACTATGTGACCCTCAAGCGCATGGGGCTTGAGAAATACTATGTCCCCAACTAGTCCTCTGGCAAGTCTGAGACACAAGCTTCTGGCGCCATTTCTCGGTGCCATGCTGCTCTTTGCGATAGGTTTGCATTTTGTATGGTTGCCGGCACGGCTCGCCGATGCCCGGGAAGATTTCAGGCGCACCCAGAGTGACATGCTCGCAGTGATGAAGCCGGCACTGATCGGACTGTTGCTCAGCGAGGACCTGGTGCAGGTGCATGCCATGCTCAAGCAGGTCGGTCGAGACATTCCGCAGTGGGTTGACGTGCGGCTCGAGGACCCTCATGCACGCCGTCTGTACCCAATAGAAGCCCCCACCGAACCGGGTACCCTGGAAATCATCTGGCTCGAAACCAGTTTGAGCTACCAGAATGCGCCATTGGGGCGCTTGTCGGTAGCCACTGACCCCACTGCAGTTCTGTCGGCAGAAACCCGCAAGATCTGGCGGTTGGAGCAGGGTCTGCTGGCCATTGTTCTGCTCACGATCGGGTTGTTCGTATGGTTCCAGAACCTGCTGATCGTGCGCCCGGTGCGACAGTTGGCGGAGGCGGCAAACCGCCTGGAAAATGATGATTTCAATGCCGTGCTGCCGGCCCCTTTCAATGATGAGATCGGCAATCTGATACGCGCCTTCGATGCAATGCGGGAAAAGCGCAAAGCGACGGAATCGGAGTTGCTCAATGCCCTTGAAATCGGAAAGTCGGCGCAGCAGCACGCGGAGCAATCGCGCAATCTGTTGCACGAGGCCGTATCCGGAATCGCGCTGGGGTTCACAATTTACGATGCCCACGACCGGCTGGTGCTGTGCAATGAGGCCTACCTCAACATGTACGACACCAGCCGCGGTCTGATCGTGCCCGGAGCAACATTTGAAGAAATTGTGCGCAAAGGTGCCGCACAGGGACAGTACCCGGCGGCGGCAGGCCGGGAAGATGCGTGGGTGGGAGAGCGAGTCCGGCAACATCAAGCGGCCCGCGGTGAGGTGATTGAACAACAGCTCGACGACGGCCGCTGGCTGATGATCGTGGAGTACCGGACACCGAGCGGTTACATTGTCGGCAACCGGGTAGACATCACCGAACTAAAACGCAAGTCAGACGAATTGCGCCAGCGCATGATCTACCAGCGCGCCACGCTGGACAACCTTCCATTCCAGTTCTGGCTGAAGGATGCAGACGGCAAGTTTTTGGCCGTCAACAAGGTCTTCTCCGAGAGCTATGGTTTCCTGGACCCAGAGCTTATGACAGGGCTCACCGATTTTGACATCTGCCCCCGGGAACGGGCGGAGCACTATCGTTCCGATGACGTTCATGTCATGACCACCCGCAACAGCTCACTGATGGAGGAACCCTGGGCCGGGGACCATGGTGAACGGTGTGCAGAGGTGTTCAAAAAGCCAGTTATTGGGGACGATGGGGAACTGCTCGGAACGGTTGGATTTGCCCGCGATGTGACCGAGCGCAAGCAGATGCTGCGCGCCCTGGCCGAGAGCGAACAGCGTTGGTCGCTGGCGGTGACGGGTGCCAACGATGGTATCTGGGACTGGGATGTTCAGACCCAAACCATGTACTACTCCGAGCGCTGGAAGGCCATGCTCGGCTTCACCTTGGATGAACTTGGCAGCACCTTCGACGCCTGGTACATGCGGATCCACCCCGAAGACCACGAACGCGTCATGGCAGAACTGCAGCGGCACCTGGGCGGTTTGTCTTCGCACTACCACAGCGAATACCGTCTGCGTCGCAAGGACAACAGCTACCTGTGGGTATACGACCGCGGTCAGGCCCTGTTTGATAGTCAGGGGACGCCAATTCGCATGGCCGGGTCCCTGACCGACATTTCTGATCGACGCGCCAATGAGTCGAGAATTCTGGACCGAACCGAACAGCTCAATGCGATCTTTGCCCTGAGTCCCGATGGCTTTGTTTCGTTTGACCAGGAACGCAAGGTGAAGTACGCCAGCCCGGCCTTTTTGCACATGACCGGGTTTGTCGAACATGAATTGGTTGGTCTTGATGAAACTGCATTTTCAAACCACCTCGCCTCGTTATGCCGGGAACAGGCACGCTTTCCACAGATCGCCACGTTGCGTTCCACGCAACGCAGCGCTGAGTCCGACGAAGCCGGCTATGTGGTCGAACTGAAGGATGCCACCCAGCGCATGCTGGAGGTTCGGCTGCGTGTATCCAGTGCGGAAACCGTGTCGCAAATTCTTTACTTCCGGGATGTCACCCACGAAGTCGAGGTGGACCGCATGAAGAGCGAGTTTCTTTCCACCGCCGCGCATGAACTTCGCACTCCGATGTCGAGTATTTTCGGGTTTGCAGAATTGCTGCTTTCGTTTGATTTCCCGGAGCAGGAGCGCCACGAATACCTCGCCATCATTCACAAGCAGACCGGCTTGATGGTCTCCATCCTGAACGAGTTGCTTGACCTGGCGCGCATCGAGGCGCGGCGCGGCAAGGACTTCAATTTGACGGACATTGATATCTATACGCTTTTGGGAGAGGTCATTGGAGGGTACAAAACACCTAACGGTCGCCCGGTACCAGCGATCAGTCACTCCGATGGCCCGCTTTGGGTGCGAGCGGACCAGGGCAAACTGACCCAGGCCATTGGCAATGTGTTGTCCAATGCCTACAAGTATTCGCCCGGTGGTGGTGAAGTTGCGGTCGACGTGATTGATGGAAGTGTCGACGCCACCCACGCACAAATCGGCATCCGCATCACCGACCACGGCATCGGCATGACACCCGAGCAACTCGCTCGGGCATTCGAGCGCTTTTACCGCGCGGACAGCTCAGGCAAGATTCCGGGCACGGGTCTGGGAATGAGCATCGTGAAAGAAATTATTGAGCTCCATGGTGGCCACATCGATATCTCCAGTGTCTTTGGACAGGGCACAACGGTCACTTTGTGGGTCCCTGTTCCGACACTCCAACCGTTGACTTGATAGGATGCGCTGATGAAAAAATTATTGCTTGTCGATGACAATGCCCTGATTCGCAAGATGCTGCGCCTGGCGCTGCACCGATCTTTTGATCTGGACGAGGCCGAAAATGCAGACCAAGCCCTGGCCAAGATTCTGATCGAAAAGCCCGACGGGATTGTGCTGGACGTGATGATGCCTGGCAGCATGAACGGGTTTCAGCTGTGCGAACGGATCAAGGATGACCCCGCTCTGAAAGACATTTACATTGCTCTGGTAACTGCCTGTGGACAGGTGGCAGACCGCGAGCTTGGTTTTGCTTTGGGAGCAAACGCCTATTACGTCAAACCATTCAGTCCAATGGACATCTCGGACCACCTGATCGAGGCACTGACTTCTGAGGAGAATTCATGATGAGCCCAAATAATGTCGCAACTGGAGTCGCTGCGGCACCTGCCGCACAAAGCTCTTCCGGCGCAGATCTGCTGCGCGCATTTGGTGCGGGTTGGATGTCCGCTCCCTGGGGCATCGTTGCGGTCGGTTCCGATGGAAAAATATGTGCCATCAATCCGGCCTTTGAGCGATGCACAGGCATGGTTGGGACCGACTTGATCGGACTTGACGAGGCGGTGCTGGACCTGCGACTTGAGATGACCCTGTTTGACCACCGCCGTATCGAGGTCAACACCAGTGGCGTACTGGCCGTCCATTACATATCCAACGCCGTGGCGGAGGAAACCATCGCCCAGAAGCTTGCGCGCGTAGCAGAGTCACTGCGCGAACCGCTGACATGCATCTATGGGTTTACCGAATTGATGTTGAAACAGGACTACAACCCCGAGCAAAATCGCGAACTCCTGTTTACCATGCTGGCGCAGATTGAGCAGATATCAGGGATCATTAACACCCAACTCGATCAGGCTGCGGCGGCTCAATGAGAGGGTAGGTCCATGCGAAATCGCATCAAGTACATCCCGACTTTCGAGGCCACGGTAGGAATGGTCCTGGCGGAAGCGGCGCAAGACCGTTTTCTGCGCAATATTTTGCCCAGTGGACACCGCATATCCGAAGAGAATCTGCATCAGTTGATCGCGCATCAGGTTGAACTGATCTGTATTTCGGCGCCTGATCTGCGCAGCGATGAAGAGATAGCCAGTGCAGCGTCGTCTTCGGCCAAGCGCGTGCTCGATACGTTCGAACACGCCGATCTGTCCGACCCCGTCATGTCGGCCTTGTTCAACCAGGTCCTGACCTATCGGAGTGCCTGATGAGCAAGCCACTGACCCGCGATGATGTGCTTTCGGCCAGCCAGGCCTTACCTGCGTTTCCGCGGGTTATCCAGCAGATTGTGGCAACCCTGGAGGACCCCGATGCAAACCTGAATCTGCTGGTCTCGCATGTCGAGCATGACCCGGCCCTGACGGGCCACATTCTGTCGATGGCCAACAAGGCAGGGACCCGCCGTTATGGGAACTCCAACATCGACGACGTATTCACTGCCATCTCACTGATGGGGCTTTCACGTGTCAGAGAAGTGGCGATCATGATCAGTATTGCCGAGGTTTTTGAGGAACGCCAACCTCAAACGGTGCAGAACTTCTTCTGGCACCACAGCGTGGCGGTCGGGGTTTGCTGCGTCGAGCTTGCACATTTTTCACGTGCGCCGGTGAACGTGGACACGGCACTGATCGCCGGATTGCTGCACGACGTCGGTCAACTTTGGCTGCAACGCTTTGAACCGCTGCGGTTTAAACAGGCTATCGACGATGCAAACCTGCGCAATATCGACATCGTAGTCGCTGAACGCGAAAAGTTCGGTGTGGACCATGGCGAAATAGGGGCCTGGCTGGCAAACCACTGGGGTTTGAGCCCGGAAATAGGCGTTGCAATTTCCCACCACCATAAACCCGAGGCTGCCTCGTCCGCCCCGCTGGTGGCCGTGGCGCATGTTGCCGAGGTTCTGTGCACCGCGCTGGCCCTGACGAAGGGCATCCAAGGTAGTGTCACTGATATTTCTTCGGCCTGCTGTGCCACGCTGGGACTGGAATGGGGCGATGGCTCGCACCAATTGTTCGGACGCGTCGAAGCGCGCAACCGCCAGGCAGCAATCCTGTTTGACCACTGATCCGCCCGGCACGCTGTTACGGCATGCGTATGCAACAGTTGTTTCAGGCGCGCATTTTTAAAAAATGTCCCGTTCCGATGTAAGATGATTTTAAAAATCATCCTAACCGATCGAAGCGCCCTATGCACATGGCTGATGCCCTTTTGTCTCCTGCGGTGGGGGTTGCCTTGTCGGTCGCCTCGGGGGCCGTGTTGGCATGGAGCGCACGCCGCGTTCAAAGCAGCGATCAGGATTACCTTGTGCCGCTCATGGGGGTCTTGGGTGCATTTGTTTTTGCGGCACAAATGATCAATTTCACGGTTCCCGGGACTGGCTCCAGCGGGCACATCGGAGGTGGTTTGCTGCTCTCCATTCTGCTGGGACCGCACGCGGCGTTCGTGGTCATTGCCTCGGTTCTTACCGTGCAAGCGCTGATCTTCGCGGACGGCGGGCTGCTCGCGCTGGGGGCCAACCTGTTCAATCTGGGTGTGTTCCCGTGTTTTGTCGGGTACCTGCTGCTGTACCGGCCACTGGTCGGCCCTAAACCGTTGCAGGCCACGCAGCGTAAGTTGGGCGGTGCAACCGTGCTGGCAGCCGTCATCGGGTTGCAACTGGGTGCGCTCGGTGTGGTGTTGGAGACCGCTGCCTCTGGCATCTCTGACCTGCGCATCGGCACTTTTCTGCTGCTGATGCAACCGATTCACCTGGCCATCGGCCTGGTGGAGGGGCTGGCTACCGCTTCCCTAGTGCTTTTCCTGCGCCGTGCCCGCCCGGACCTGTTTTCGCCAGCGGAGCACAACGTCGCGTCTTCTCGCGCATCTCCGGGGACATCCATCCGCACTCTGGTGCTTGGGATTGGCGCTGCCACCGCACTGACCGCAGGGGTCATGTCCTGGTTTGCCAGCACCCGCCCCGACGCACTGGAATGGTCGCTTGCGCAGGCCTCGGAAAGTGTCAACGCCGCTGAGCATAAACCCCCGGAAGTCTGGCCAACGGCGGACGCCACCGAGTCGTTGGCAGGACTGTTGGGCGCAGGAGCAACCTTGTGCCTGGTGGCCGGTGTGGCTTACCTGTTGCGCCGCCGTCGGTCCACGCCGTGAGCGGCATGGGCGACTCGTTGCACGCCCTGCATTCGCTCGATGCCATGGCTTCGCGGCCGAGCGCACTCACACCGTTTGATCCCCGTGCTCGAATTCTCGCCACCCTCACTTTCATCGTGGCCGTGGTTTCTTTTGAGCGCTACGCAGTGCTGGCTCTGCTGCCATTTGCCGCGTTTCCACTCGCCCTGTGCGCTGCAGGCGGCATTTCCTTGCGCTCGGTTGCACGCCAGGTACTCGTGGCCTCACCCTTTGCAATCATGGTGGGCATCTTCAATCCTCTGCTCGACACCGCGCCACTGCTGAATTTGCTGGGTGTTCCTGTCTCTGGCGGATGGGTTTCGTTCGGGTCCATTCTGCTGCGGTTTGCGCTCACCGTCAGCGCGGTGCTGGGTCTCGTAGCCAGCACCGGGCTCCCCACCATCTGCGCAGGTCTGGAGCAACTGGGGGTGCCACGCGTGTTCACGCTGCAGATCCTGCTCATGCAGCGTTACGCGGTTGTGCTGGCGGGAGAAGCAAGCCGCATGCGCATGGCCCACGAACTGCGTGCCGGGGTAACCACGCTGCGCCTGGCCACCTATGCAAGCCTGCTCGGCCACTTGTTGCTACGTTCGCTGGATCGGGCGCAGCGGGTCCACCAGGCCATGCAGGCGCGCGGATTTGACGGCCAGTTGCAGCGGCTTCGCTGCGCTGCCTGGCAAGGCAGGGACTCGGTATTGCTGGCCGCGTGCATCTTTGGCTGTGGGCTGGCCCGCTCGATCAACCTGCCACGTGAACTCGGACACTGGCTGCTGGGGTTGTTCGCATGAGTGCGCCCGCAGTGCAGTTGTGCCATGTGACCTACACCTACCCGGATGGGCAAACCGCCTTGCGCGATGTCAGCTTCCAGTTGGAGGAGGGCGAATCGGTCGCGGTGATCGGTGGCAACGGTGCGGGCAAGTCTACGCTGCTGCTGCACCTGAACGGCTTTCTTACTCCCCAACGTGGCAGTGTCCACGTCGGTGGGCTGCAGGTAGCTCGCGAAACCATGGTACCGGTTCGACGCGCCGTGGGAATGGTGTTCCAGAATCCGGACGATCAGTTGTTCATGTCCACGGTGCGCGACGACGTTGCCTTTGGTCCCACCAACATGGGTTTGCCGCCCGGAGAAATCGAGCAGCGTGTGCATGCTGCGCTCGACACGGTGGGCGCAACCCACCTGCAGGCACGCCCCCCGCATCGACTCTCCGGAGGTGAAAAACGATCCGTCGCTATCGCCGGCGTGCTTGCCATGTCCCCCTCGATTCTGGTACTGGATGAACCCAGCGATGGACTTGACCCGGCCGCACGCAGACGCTTGATCAATCTGCTGCGCCGCTTTACGCACACCAGGCTCATCGCAACACACGACCTCGATCTGGTACTGGATGTGTGCTCGCGCGTGCTGGTCCTGCGCCAAGGGCAGGTTGAGGCCGACGGATCTCCAGAAGTGGTGTTCAATGATGTCGCGCTGCTGCAGCGCTGCCAACTGGAGCAACCGCTGGGCTGGCAATCAAGACCGCCACCCCCGTGTCAGCGTGGGTGATCGCTGTCTGCCTTCGTCGCGGGCAGGCACAGACTGAATTCGGCCCCGCCCGACGCCGGGTTGGCAGCACTCAAGCGCCCGCCATGGCGCTCCACAATGCCGTAACTGATCGACAACCCCAGACCGGTGCCCTGACCGACCTGCTTGGTGGTGAAAAACGGCTCGAACAAGCGGCTCAGATTTTCGGCCGCAATGCCGGGACCATTGTCGGTAAAGCGCAAACACACCATACCGCTCTCGCAGCCCCCCGAAATACGCAGCCTGGGGCGCTCCTGGTCGGCGGTGGCATCACATGCGTTTTGCACCAGATTCATCACCACCTGCTGCAGTTGACCGGATGAACCGGTGCACACCAGGTCGGGCGGCACATCCACATCAACCACAAAATGTGCTGAGGCACTTTGGGTCACCCAGCGCACCGAACGCTCCACCACATCGTTGAGCCGAACCTCTTCGGGACTGGTCTTGTCGATGGCAGAGAAGCGTTTCAGCGCGTCCACGATATCGCGCGTGCGCTCGGCCCCTTCCACCATGCCTTCAATCAGCACCGGCATGTCCGACAGGATGCGATCGATCCGTAACTCCTGACGTACCGCCTGCAACGCTGCATCTTCGGCACAGTCGGTCGCATGCACCGCACCGAGGTAGCGCTCCAGACGCTGTGCGTAGCGCTGCAGCGAGAGCACATTACCCAGAACGAAACTGATCGGGTTGTTGAGTTCATGGGCCACCCCGGCCACCAGACGACCCAGCGAGACCATCTTCTCGGCATGCAGCAACTGGCCCTGCGTGCGCTTGAGGTCATCATGGGCCTGCCGCAGGGCCTGGTACGCACGCTGCAGTTCGCCCACCGGGCGCCCGGTAACCACCATGCCAATCAGCTTGCCGGTTTGCGATAGCCGTGGCGTGCAGTTCATCGACACCGGTACTGTCGAGCCATCACCACTCCGCAGAAAAAACTCGATGTCGCTCAGCCCTTCGTGCACTACCCGTGCAAACATCGTGCGCGCTCTTGTGCGCTGTGCATCGTCAAAGAACAGGTCGTAAATCGAGGTCTCTTCGAGTTCCTTGGCGGACTTGCCGACAATGTGCGCAAGGGATGCATTCACCTCCACAATGGAGCCGTGCCGGTCACACACCAGCAGAATGTCGGACATGGACGACAGCACACTTTCAATGAACTGGTGCGAGTCTTCCAGCGCTGCATTCTTTTCTTCAAGCGCCACCTCGTACTGGAGCAACTCGTTGTAGACCTCGTCCATCTTCTGGATCACTTCGATCCAGGCCTGCTCGCCAAACTGCTCGTCCGGCGCGTGCAGGGGCGAGTTAGCGCGCGGGACGGTAGTGGACATGCGCTTCCCCGTGGTCATGATGGACGTGGTGGTGCTCAACCTCAATCGCCACCACGTTCAGGCTTCCATGGCGCACGCCACGCTCTGCCACCAGCGCATCTGCAAACCGGCGAACCTCGGCCGAAGGGCCTTTCAAGATGACCGATTCAATGCAGTTTTCGTGGTCCAGATGCGCGTGCATTGCCGCCACCGTCAGGTTGTGGTTCTGGTGCTGCAAGTGAGTGAGTCGCTCGGCCAATTCGCGCTCGTGGTGGTTGTAGACATAGGACAAGTTCGCCACGCAATGTCCACTGGGTGTGGCGCGCTGGCGGTCGACCTCGATCGCGCTGCGAATCAGATCCCGCACCGCTTCGGAGCGGTTGCCATAGCCCCGCGCTGCAATCAGCGCATCGAACTCGCTCGCCAGCGATTCGTCCAGTGAGATGGTAAAGCGCTCCATAAACCCCCTCTTCAATGTACCGTACAGACCATGCAAGGATCAAACGAACGCACCACATGCTGGATGGTTGGCAGGGCAGTGTCGCCCACGGGCAGACCCACCAGCGAGCACTCCAGCGGTCCTGCCTGGTCCGCTGCGTCACGTGGCGAAAAATTCCAGGTCGTTGGCGCAATGATCTGGTAGCGCTCAATGCGCCCTTCTTTCACCGAGAGCCAGTGGCCCAGACTGCCACGCGCTGCCTCGACCATGCCAACACTTCTGCCTGCATCGGGCAATTCTGCTGCAAGGTAAAACGGCTCGCCCAAAGCGATGCCGCGCACCCATTGTTCCATCGCAGGCACGATGCTCGCGAGTTCGACCATGCGTGCCACCATGCGCGCGATCACACTGCCCCCGTGGCGCTGCACCAGGTCGCGCAGCAGGGGTTGCCCCGCTACCATCTGGCGCGCCAGGGCACCGGTTTCGGCAGTCTGGCCGCGATAGCGCGGAGCCTTGCACCAGGTGTAGGCATCGGGCTTGTCGGCATCAACGCGGGTTTCACCCTGTGCGGGTGGAAGTGGTGCCGTGCCGGACAACCAGGCGTGGCACACGTCTTCGGTGATCAGGGTGGTGTCGAGATCCGCAACTCCCCAGCCCGACTGCCAGTAGCCAGCCGCGAGAAGTCCGTACGCGCCGTACGACAAGAAGTGGTCCGTCGCACGGCCCACCCGCTGCAGGTCCAAGTCAAACGCCAGATTCAAGAAACTGGGAAAGTCGCCGGCCCGGCCCGCCCCCCATTCGCGCAGGGCTGCTTCGGTGCGCAGTGCACCAAACGTCTCCAGACGGTCGCCCAGCAAGCTGGTCTCCAAAAAGGATCGGAAGTCACGCAGCAGGGCCAGAATGCGTACCCGCTCTGCCGCTGTCATGGCTTTTGTCGTACCGCCAGGTTGAAGCGCCAGTGAGTGGGGCCAGCGTCCCGCCAGAAAGCCCATCAGCTTGAGAAAGTTGCCGCGCGCCACCAATGCGGCAGGTGCCGCCGTTCCCTGAACCGCCGCAAAACGTGCCTGCACCCCGGCGTACCAGGCACGGTTCGCATATGCGGCGCGTGTGAAGTCGGGCATGAAGAAGAGATAGAAATGCGTCACATGGTCGGCCAGATTTTCTGCCGCCTGAATCAGTTGTCCTGCGAGGTGCCCGTTGGGAGGTGTCTCGACGCCGCTCAAAGCCGACAGCGCCGCCGCGGCTGCTGCCGACTGCGCCACCGAACAGATGCCGCAGATGCGGGGAACGATGGTGAGAGCATCCAGCGGCGCACGCCCCACCAGCAGTTGCTCAAACCCCCGAAACAGGGGTGAGTTCACGCGTGCCGCGCGCACCTCACCATGATCCACATCGAGGCTGATCTCCAGGTCGCCTTCGACACGATTGAAGGGCCCCAGCACCACGCGACTCATTTGTCGACCTTTCTGACCGCCGGGCGCACCACGGTATGGTCTGCCATCGAGTTGGCGCGCACCCGCTTCGGTGTAGCCGACTTGGAGAGTGCCGCCAGGGCCACAAACCAGGCTTTGGGCATATCCGCGGGCAAACCGATGGGAATACCGGCCAGTTTTTTTGTCTCCTGAAACGGGTGTCCGGGCGACTCAAATCCGGGTTCCACACAGGTAATGCAAGCAAAACCGCCCCGCAGGCACGAGCCACTTCCGTTCCAGGGCCGCAGATTGCAGTCGGCGTGCGCCTGAGTTCCCTTGCAGCCCAGGTTCTCCATCAGGCA
>CAIPGC010000108.1 GCA_903864505.1 uncultured beta proteobacterium
CTTTTGCTTGCAGCACCGTTGCGCTGGTCATGGGAGACCAGGCGCGCGTTCACGCCACCCCAATCAAAGGTTTTGCTGGCCGCCAGCACGAGATTGGGCCGCTGTGCACCATCAGATCCATTCTCCAACGCGGCCTTGAACGTTGCCCCAGACGGCAGGGCGTAGGTGTAACGAATCTGAACTGGACGCGCAAAGGGCATACCGATGGGACCATTGAAGTCTGCGGTTTCCGGGCCATCATCCAGGTCCATGAAGGTGGACCAGGTCTGGCCAATCAGCCAGCCAGCGTATTCGCCATAGGCCTGACGCAGGCGGAAGCGATTACGCGACGTAGTGCCGTAGGCGTAGAAATCGCCCTCGATCTGGGTATGAATTGGACCCACTGCAGTAGGCGTCGAAGTCTCGAAGCCAAACCGCGAAGTCTGCCCGGTCATGACCGACTTGCCTTCGTCAGGATTGCTGCTCTTCAGAGGTTGCTCTGGCAGATTAGTGAACATGTCACCAGGCGCGGTCCCCTTGAAATCCTTGATCAGATTGGCTTCCGCATAGCCATAGATACGGACCGACGTCTCGCTGCCTGGCATGCGGAAGCTATTCGGAATATCGCCACCCACCACGGACTCCTTGACCTGGGCCGTAGCCTGATCTCGGATGTCGGCAATTTCCTTGGCGCTGGCGGCCTTCATGGCCTGGATTTCCTGTTGCAGGGCTTTCAACTGCTGTTCCAGTTGCGTGAGCCGATCCACGTCGGCGGCGTGCGCTGCAGGCACCAGACCCGCGCCCATGCCGGCGGCAATCAGGGTTAAAACGATTTTGCTGATTTTCATGATAGTTCTTTCGTCTAAAAAAATTACAAATAACTCGCAAGCTTCTCGTCGCTGCACCCCTAGTTGGTGCGCACCTGCGACAGAAATGTCTTGGCGCGTTCATGCGCCGGATTGGCAAAAAACTCCGCAGGCGTGGTGTCCTCCAGAATAACGCCGTGGTCAAAAAAAATCAGGCGGTCGGCCACTTCGCGCGCAAAACCCATCTCGTGGGTTACCACCAGCATGGTAATGCCGGTGTGCGCCAACTCGCGCATCACCACCAGGACTTCATTGACCATTTCAGGGTCCAGCGCCGAGGTCGGCTCGTCGAACAGCAACACCTTGGGGTCCATCGCCAGCGCGCGCGCAATGGCCACGCGCTGCTGTTGCCCCCCGGAGAGTTGCACCGGATACTTGTGGGCCTGGTCTATGAGCCCCACGCGTTCGAGCAACGCCAGCGCTTTGGCTTCGGCGTCGGCCTTGGCCATCTTGCGTACCCGCATCGGTGCGAGCGCGACGTTTTTCAGAATGGTCAGGTGGGAGAACAGGTTAAAGCTCTGGAACACCATCCCCACCTCGCGCCGGATGGCGTCAAGGTGCTTCAAATCGTCGTTGAGTTCGATACCGTCCACCGTGATGCTGCCTGCGTCGTGCGCCTCCAACCGGTTCAAGGTGCGCAGATAGGTCGATTTGCCGGAACCCGAAGGCCCGATGATCGCCGTAACCTGCCCCTCGTAGAACGTGGCCGTCACGCCCTTGAGCGCATGGAAGGCACCAAAGTGCTTGTCCACGTTGCACGTTTCAATGATGGGTTTCAAGTTCATCATCGACTCCTAGCGCTTCCTGCCCGCATCCAGCTTGGTCTCGAGCGCCGAGGTCAACGTGGTGAACGCGGTGGTGAGAATCAGGTAGATGATGGCGGTGGTCAGAAACACCGGGATGGGCTTGTAGCTCGAAGCCTGCACACGCGAGCCGATCATGGTCAGCTCGGACACGCTGATGGCATAGGCCAGCGACGTATCCTTGACCAGACTGGCCAGGTTGTTGGCCAAAGCGGGCAGCGCCACACGCATGCTTTGGGGCAAGACAATGTCCATGAAGGTTTGGAACGGCGAGAGTCCGAGGGCGCGGGCGGCTTCCACCTGCCCATGCGGAACGGCCAGAATGCCCCCGCGTACACACTCCGTGTTGTATGCGCCGATATTGACCGCCAAAGCAATCGCGGCACAGGCAAAGTCGGAGGGTTTCACGGAATCGGGCAGCACATCCGGCAGCACCAGCCATACGAACAAGATTTGCAGCAGCAGCGGCGTGCCGCGAATCAGCCAGACGTAGAAATCGCAGAGCCAGCGCAGCGGCAGAAAGCTCGACAGTTTGCCTAGCCCCGCAACCACCCCGATAACGATCCCAGCCAGCCC
>CAIPGC010000109.1 GCA_903864505.1 uncultured beta proteobacterium
CAATCACGATGCCGCTGTAGCCATAGCCCGGCGACATGTCGAGCGTAAGGTAGCTGGTGCGCCCAGCCACTTCAATCGCCCCGGCCAAACCGGCCAGTGCACCTGACAGCATGGCCACCAGCACCACAGTCCGTGTCACCGACACCCCCGCAAAGGCGGCCGCGCGTGCGTTGGCACCGACCGCACGAATGTCAAAACCCAGCACCGTGTATTTCATCAATGCCCACAAACCCACCGCCAGACTGCAGCCCCACAACAGTCCGGTATGCACCCGGGTTTGTTCTACCAGCTTGGAGAGTTCAAGCTCACCCCTCAGTGCCACGCTCTGCGGCCAGCCCATCGCCGTGGGGTCTTTCATCGGACCGTCGAGCATGAGCGATACCAGCAGCAGGACGATGAAGTTGAGCAGCAAGGTCGTGACCACTTCATCGACCCCGAGCCGCGCCTTGAGCAGCGCCGGCCCCAACAGCAGCAGCGCGCCTGCCAGCGCCGCGGCCAGCATCATCAACACAAACAGCAACGCCGGCGGCAAGTCAAACCCGGTGCCACCATGCAAGCCACCCACGGCCACCGCCGCCAGCGCGCCCACATACAACTGGCCTTCAGCACCAATGTTGAACAGCCGCGCCTTGAACGCCACCGTGGCGGCCAATCCGGTCAGCATCAGCGGAATGGCGCGTGTGAGCGTTTCACTCAAGGCAAATACCGAACCAAACCCGCCTTGCAACAGCAACGCGTAGGTTCGTCCCACCGGCGCCCCCGCCCACAGCACCAGCAGTGCGCTAACCAACAGGGTGAACGCAATGGCCCCCAGCGGCGCGAGCGTCAAGGCCAGGCGCGATGTTGCATTGCGTTTCTCCAGCCTCATGTGGGTGCCCCTGGAAGCTCATCGCCAGACAATTCCGCGTCGTGGTCGGAACCCGCCATGGCCAGCCCAATGGCTTCGCGACTCCAGTCCAGGGCGGGGCGCGCCGCGCTCAGTTGACCGGAATGCATGACGGCAACCCGGTCGCCCAGGGTCAGCACCTCGTCGAGATCGTCCGAAATCAGCAGCACCGCCGCGCCTGCGTCACGCGCTGCAATCAGCTGCGCTTGCACATAGGCCACGGCACCAATGTCGAGCCCCCAGGTCGGCTGGTGCGCCACGATCAGACGTGGGGTGAGGGCGTCACGCACGGCCGGAGTTGCTATGGTCTTGGTAGCTGCCGCCGCAGGATGTGTGAGGGCACGACCAAGAATTAGCTTTTGCATATTGCCGCCCGAAAGTGATCTTGCGGCCGTACCCGGGCCACCGCCACGCACATCAAAGGCGGCCATCACGCGCCGGGCATAGTCACGCGCCACCTGGCGCTTAACCCATCCAAAACGTGAAAAGGCCGGGCTGCGCAGTCGCTCGGAGACCGCGTTTTCCCACACCGGCAGATCACCCACCACGCCCACCGCATGGCGGTCTTCCGGGATACGTGCCACGCCCAATTCGACCAACCGCGCCGCTTGCGCCGGCAACGGTTGCCCCAGAAATTCCACGCGACCGGTGGTCGCAGAACGGGTGCCACAAAGCAGTTCGGCCAACGCCACCTGCCCGTTGCCAGAGACACCGGCAATCGCCACGATCTCGCCACTGTGCAGACTCAATGAGACCTGGTTCAGACGCTCCCGGCCTTCCCCGCCACTGACGCCGTCGAGCAGGCATACCGGCGCTCCAACCCGTGCGGCCGGGTGGCGTTGCGGTGCCTCAATGGCGTGCCCAACCATCCACTGTGCCAACTGGCTCTGGGTGGTTTCACTGGCCTGCGCCTCGTTGACCAAACGGCCCGCCCGCAGTACCACCACACGGTGCGATACGCGCAGTACCTCGGCGAGTTTGTGGCTGATGAAAATGATGGACAGACCCTGCGCCACCATCTGGGCCAGCACCGCAAACAGGGCTTCGCTTTCCTGTGGCGTCAGCACGGCCGTTGGCTCGTCCAGAATCAGGATGCGCGCACCCCGGTACAACGCCTTCAGGATTTCAACCCGCTGGCGCTCACCCACCGACAGACTGCCAACCCTGGCCTTGGGATCCACGCTAAGGCCAAAACGCTGTGCCACTTCCATCAGCCGTTCGCGCGCTGCGCGTTGCCGGGTAAACGGTTGCCCCAGCGGCTCCGAACCGATCATGATGTTATCCAGCACACTCAGGTTGTCGGCCAGCGTGAAATGCTGATGCACCATGCCGATGCCTGCGGCCAGGGCGGCTTTGGGGTCGCCACCGGACAAGGGCTTGCCAAAGACCTCAATCCGCCCGGCGTCTGCCGTGTAGTGACCAAACAGGATCGAGACCAGCGTCGATTTGCCGGCCCCGTTTTCACCCAGCAACGCCAGCACCTCGCCGCGTTGCAGGTGCAGCGAAATGTCGTCGTTGGCGACCAGGCTGCCGAATCGCTTGGTGATATGCGATAGCTTGAGAACGGGGTCGCTCGTCATTGAGACATTACTTGGCGGTCGATTTAGGCTGGTTGTCGTCCACCACCACGGTCACGGTGCCGTCCACGATCGCTCTTTCCTTGGCCCGAACCTTGGCTACGAGATCGGCCGGAATTTTTTTCTCGAAAGTTCCAAGCGGCGCCAGCGAGGAACCCTTGACCTTCATCATCGAATATGGACCATAGTCTTCCGCCGTGAACTTTCCTTCCTTGACCTGCTTGATGGCTCGGTCGATGCTGGGCTCCATGTGCCACAGCGCCGATGCCACCACCGTGTCGGGGTACTGGGACTGGGTGTTGATCACGTTGCCAATGGCAAGCTTGCCCTTTTCCTTGGCCGCATCACTTACACCAAAGCGCTCGGCGTACATCACGTCGGCACCCTTGTCGATCATGGCAAAAGAAGCTTCCTTGGCCTTGGGAGGATCAAACCAGCTGTTGATGAAGCTCACACTGAATTCAACCTTGGGATTGACTTCCTTGGCCCCAGCCATGAAGGCGTTCATCAGGCGGTTGACTTCGGGAATCGGGAAGCCCCCGACCATGCCGATCTTGTTGCTCTTGGTCATGCCGCCGGCGATCATGCCGGTGAGGTAAGCCGGTTCCTGGATGTAGTTGTCAAACACACTGAAATTGGGGGCAGTCGGTTTGCCGCTGGAGCCCATCAGGAAAGACACCTTGGGAAAATCCTTGGCAACCTTGCGCGCTGCGGCCTCCACCGCAAACGCTTCGCCCACGATCAGGACGTTGCCGGCGGTGGCGTACTCACGCATGACGCGCTCGTAGTCGGCATTGGAAACATTCTCGCTGGCCTTGTATTCAATCTCGCCGCGCGCTTCTGCCGCCTTGAGGGCCTGGTGCAGGCGCCCGGCCCATTGCTGCTCGAACGGAACGGTGTAAATGCCGGCGACCTTCAGCTTGGCTTGGGCCAGGGTCAGTCCGGGTGTCAAAGCGACAAGGGCGGCAGCCAGAACGACTGCTTGACGGCGGGTCAATAGTTTCTTCACGGAAGTTTCTCCAGGTTAAGGGGACTACAAAAATAATAGCGGCCAGCGCTTTCCAGACGGGGGCTAGAACCCGATTGCATACAAATCATGCGGTAGCCAGAAATGCTTTCTCGAGCATGGCATGCAATAGTACATTGCACCCTGCGGCGATATGTTCGGACGTTGCACTTTCAATTTCGTTGTGGCTGATGCCGTCCTTGCAGGGAATGAAGATCATCCCGCTGGGGGCCAGACGCGCCATATAGACCGCGTCATGCCCGGCACCGGAGACCGCCGGCATATTGGAGTAGCCCAGCTTTTCAGCGGCACGTGCCACTGCGCTGCTGCATTCCGGATGAAATGCCTGGGCCGGGTAGCTCGAGACCAGCTCAATCTGAATGCCCAGGCCGGTCTCCTTGGCCAGCGCCGCGGCAAAGGCCTTGACCTCATCGGCCATGGTGTCCACCAGCGTATCGGTACTATTGCGCAGGTCAATCGAAAACTTCACCCGGCCCGGAATCACGTTACGACTGTTGGGATGCACATGGACCATGCCGACTGTGCCACGACCGTGCGGGGGATGCCGATGCGCCGCCGCCACGATTTCCTGCATCAGGCGGGTCGACACCTGCATGGCATCCTTGCGCAGCGCCATCGGGGTCGGACCGGCGTGCGCCTCCATTCCGGTGACGGTGCAGTCAAACCAGCGGATGCCCAGCACCCCCTGCACCACGCCAATGGTCGTGTTGTTGTCTTCGAGCACCGGGCCCTGCTCGATGTGCGCCTCAAAGTAACTGCCCATCGGGTGGTCCCCGGGTTCCTGCGGCCCGACGTAGCCGATGCGGGTGAGTTCGTCCTTGACCGACTTGCCTTCGGTATCGGTGGCAGCGTAGGCGTGCTCCAGCGTGAACGCCTTGGCGAATACGCCCGAGCCCATCATCACCGGCACAAAGCGGGAGCCTTCTTCGTTGGTCCAGAAAGCCACTTCAATCGGCGCCTCGGTCTGGATGCCATGGTCGTTGAGGGTGCGCACCACTTCGAGCGCGGCCAGCACCCCGTAGTTGCCATCGAATTTTCCGCCGGTGGGCTGGGTATCGATGTGGCTGCCGGCAATGACCGGTGGCAGAGTGTTGTTGCGACCGGCGCGGCGCATGAAGCCGTTGCCGATCTTGTCGATGGTGATCTCCAGTCCAGCTTCGCGGCCCCAACGCGTCACCAGATCACGGCCCTGGCGGTCCAGGTCGGTCAGGGTCAGACGACAGACCCCGCCCTTGGGTGTGGCACCAATTTTGGCCAGTTCCATCAACGAATCCCACAAGCGGGCTTCGTTGATGCGAAGGCTGTCGATATTGACGGCAGTAGTCATGTTGTTCTCCAGGCAGTTACGCAAACATTAACGCTTGACGGCGCTGGGGGCCAGCACCTGCGCACGCTGGCTAACCGCTGCGAAATTCGGACCAAAGGCGGGACGCTTGATGTAGCGGCCCACGCCACGCTCGGCGCGCAGATCGCCCTGCACATAGACTAAAGCCCCCTGGCTCAGCGTATGGCTGGGGATGCCACGCACGGTGCGCCCTTCAAACACATTGAAGTCGCCCTTGCTGTGCTGGGTCTTGGCCGAAAGGGTTTTGGTGCCCTGCGGGTCCCACACCACCAGGTCGGCATCGGCACCCACCGACACGCTGCCTTTCTGCGGATAGATGTTGAACAGCTTGGCGGTGTTGGCCGAGGTGATGGCAACAAATTCACTCGGCGTGAGTCGTCCTGTGTTGACACCGGCATCCCAGACCACCGCCATGCGTTCTTCCACGCCGCCGCAGCCATTCGGAATTTTGGAGAAGTCGTCCCGTCCGGCGGCTTTTTGCGCGGCGCAAAAAGTGCAGTGGTCCGTCGCCGTGGTGTGCAGGTTGCCCGACTGCAAGCCGCGCCACAAAAACTCCTGGTGCCCCTTGGGACGAAACGGCGGGCTCATCACATGCGCCGCGGCTGTGGCAAAGTCGGGGTGGCGGTACACGCTGTCATCAACCACCAGGTGACCCGCCAGCACTTCGCCATAGACCCGCTGGCCGCGCGCGCGCGCGCGCGCAATCGCCTCCGCCGCCTCGATGCACGACACATGCACCACGTAGATGGGAACACCCAGCACGTCGGCAATGGCGATGGCACGGTTGGCGGCCTCGCCCTCGACACCCGAGGGGCGCGATAAAGGGTGACCTTCGGGCCCCGTGATTCCCTTGGCCGCCATTTCCCGCTGCAACAGAAAAACCAGCTCGCCATTCTCCGCATGGACGGTGGGCATGGCACCGAGTTCGAGCGCGCGCTTGAAGCTGTTGACCAGGGTTTCATCGTCGCACATGATGGCGTTCTTGTAAGCCATGAAGTGCTTGAAGCTGTTGATGCCCTCGCCCTGCACCAACTGCCCCATGTCGCGCGAGACCGTTTCGTCCCACCACGTGATGGCCATGTGGAAGGAATAGTCGGATGCGGATTTCTCGGCCCAGCCGCGCCAGGTCTGGTACGCCTCCATCAGGCTTTGCTGCGGGTTCGGAATGACAAAGTCGATGATGGTGGTGTTTCCGCCTGCAATGCCGGCGGCCGTGCCAGTAAAGAAATCGTCCATGGTGGTGGTACCCATGAACGGCAGTTGCATGTGGGTGTGCGGATCAATGCCGCCTGGCAGCACGTATTGCCCGCTGGCATCGACCACGCTGGCACCAGCCGGCGCCGGCAGATCATGGCCCACCGCGGCGATGACGCCATCCTGGGTAAGAACATCGGCCAGGAAAGCCCGGTCCGCGTTTACCACGGTACCACCCTTGATCAGAATATTGCTCATGAATGCTCCTAAAGTTATAGCTCGCTACGCACGCTCTACGGGGTCAAGCGCCACTTTTAACTCACAACGCCGTACGCATCGGGTTGTTCGGATGCGTCGTCCAGTCGGCATGTGCATTGCTCACCACCCGACGGGTGCGCTGGTCATTTTCACCCGGTTTCAGATCGCGCAAGGTAATACATTCTGGCACCGGACAGACCAAGGTACACAGGTTGCAACCCACGCACTCCTCTTCTTTCACCTCAAAATGGCGCTGGCCGTCCTTGCTGGCCGTGATGGCCTGGTGCGAGGTGTCTTCGCAGGCGATGTGGCAACGGCCGCACTGGATGCAAAGGTCCTGGTTGATGAATGCCTTGGTGATATGGTTGAGGTTGAGAAAGCGCCACTCAGACACCGAGGGCAAGGCCTTGCCCCGAAAGTCATCGATGGATTTGAACCCCAGCTCGTCCATGCAGTTCGACAGGCCGTCGGTCATTTCCTGCACGATCTTGAATCCGTAGACCATCGCTGCAGTGCAGACCTGCACCGAGCCGGCGCCCAGCGCGATGAAGTCAAAGGCATCGCGCCAGTTGCCAATCCCGCCGATGCCGGAAATCGGCAGCCCCGCGGTGAGCGGGTCGCGTGCAATTTCGGCCACCATATTGAGCGCAATCGGTTTCACGGCTGGACCGCAGTAGCCGCCGTGGGAACCGACGCCGCCAGTGGACGGGACCATCGCCATGGTCGCAGGATCGACCCCCATGATGGAGTTGATGGTGTTGATCAGCGACACCGCATCGGCCCCCCCGGCCTTGGCGGCCCGAGCGGGCAGGCGGATGTCGGTGATATTGGGCGTGAGTTTCACGATCACCGGCAGGCGGCTGTACTGCTTGCACCAGGCGGTGACCATCTCGATGTACTCGGGCACCTGCCCCACCGCTGCTCCCATGCCGCGTTCGCTCATGCCGTGGGGGCAGCCAAAATTCAGTTCCAGACCGTCGCAACCGGTGTCCTCGACCTGCGGCAGGATGGCTTTCCAGGAGGCTTCGTTACAGGGCACCATCAGCGACACCACCATGGCCCGGTCGGGCCAATCGCGCTTGACCTGGGTGATTTCGGCGAGGTTGAGATCCAGGTCACGGTCTGTAATGAGCTCGATGTTGTTGAACCCGATCAGGCGCCGGTCCGGCGTGAGCAGCCCCCCGTAGCGCGGACCATTGACGTTGACGACCGGGGGTCCGGCTTCGCCCAAGGTCTTCCAGACCACCCCGCCCCAGCCAGCCTCGAAGGCGCGGATTACGTTGACCGCTTTGTCGGTGGGCGGGGCCGAGGCCAGCCAGAAGGGGTTGGGACTTTTGATGCCGACGAAGTTGGTGTGCAAATTGGCCATGCCGTGCTCCGAATTCAGGTGTTCATAAGGTGGTTGTGGATGGCCTGGGCCGACTGCTTGCCGTGGGCTGCCGCCTCCACCGTCAAATCAAGCCCGCCGGCGCGGCAGTCGCCACCGGCCCAGACCCCCCCCTGGCTGGTACGCCCTACGCCGTCGGTAGCGATTCGACCGCCACTGAGCGCAATGCCCGATTCGGCCAGCACGCTGCTGAGCATTTGCTGCCCGATCGCTTTAAGTACCATGTCGGCCTCAATGACCTCGAACCCGCCGGTCGGAGATAGTTTCCCGTCGACCAGCCTTTGGGCCGCAAAACGCACAGCATGCACGTGGCCGTTGTTCCCCAGAATTTCCACCGGCGCAAGCCAGTGCCGAATGGAGACGCCACGGGTTTGCGCCCATTCCTGCTCCGCTTCAGAAGCGGCCATTTCTGCCACCCCGCGGCGGTAGACCATTTGCACCACTTCCGCACCCAGCAGCTTGGACTGAACCGCTGCGTCCACCGCCGTCATGCCGCCGCCAATGACGATCACCCGCCGTCCAACGGGCAGGGTTGAAAGATCGTTGCTCTGGCGCAGTACGGCGATAAAGTCCACCGCATCCTGCACCCCCAGCAAGTGCTCGCCGGGAACATTCAACGGGTGCGTTCCGGCCAGACCCAGCGCAAGAAACACCGCGTCAAATTCCTGCCGCAGACGGCCCAACTGCTCAGGGCGCTCCAATTTCCACCCCTTGTTGAGTGCAATGCCCCCGATGGACAGCAGCCAGGCAAGTTCGTGCTGCGCAAAGCCTTCCGGCGTCTTGTATGCGGCCAGACCATACTCGTTCAGGCCACCTGCTTTCGGGCGGGCATCGAACACCATCACATCGTGGCCCGATCGTGCCAGTGTGTGCGCGCAAGCCAGACCGGCCGGGCCTGCGCCCACCACCGCCACCCGTTTTCCAGTGCTCGCAGCACGGGTGAATAGGGTCGTGGCGCTTTGGTCCAGTACCGCGTCGACCGCATGGCGCTGCAGCCGGCCGATGGCCACCGGTTTGCCCTCTTGCGTGTTTCGCACGCACACCTGCTCGCACAACACTTCGGTAGGGCAGACCCGCGCGCACATGCCGCCCAGAGGATTGGCATCAAGTATCGTGTGCGCCGCACCGCGAAGGTTGCCATCACCAATGCGGCGAATGAACGAGGGCACGTCAATATGTGTCGGACAAGCGCTGGCACATGGTGCATCAAAACAATACAGGCAGCGCTCGGCTTCGAGCACCGCCTGTGCTTGCGTCATGCGCGGGTTGGCATCGGAGAAGCGCCGCGCGTACTCGTCGGCACTCAGACGCGCAGGGCGGACATCGGGCGCAAGGGAAGATTGGGGCACGGTGGTGACTCCTGAAAAAATACCGTCAATATCTAAAACCTGACCGTTTGGTCAACTTATAAGGAAGATATTAGCAATAGATGCGCAATGCCGTCACTAGGGTTAGCCCGTAGTCACGGCCACGACCTGCGAAATCTGTAAGCGTCGTTGGTCGGTCCACACGAAGAAAAAGGGGCATGCCCCAACAGGCAAGCCCCTTTTCTTTTTGAAGCATGCGCCTGGCTTACTTGGATGCAGCTTCCCAAACCGCATGGGTGTAGGCTGCCTTGCCCGGGTCTTTCTTGATCACTGGCGAGCTGCCGGCCGCCAGCAGCACCTTGACCGTGCGCTCAAACGCTGCAGGCTCGAGGTAACCCACTTTCGGCGTTCCCGCATTGGTGATGAGCTTGGCGACGTTTTCCATCTGGCGCACCTGCACCTTTTCGGTGGCGCTGCCCGACGTGTCTGCCGCCACGACAATCTTGCCGGCCTCGGCCGGGTTCTTCACGGCATCATTCCAGCCCTTCAGGCTGGCCTTTAGGAACTTGCCCATGCGCGCGACAAAAGCCGGGTCTTTGAGCTTGGCTTCCATCACGTACAGGCCGTCTTCCAGCGACGCCACGCCCTCCTTCTCGTAGAAGAATGTGACCAGGTCGCTTTCCTTCACGCCCGCATCCACCACCTGCCAGTATTCGTTGTAAATCATGGTCGAGATACAGGCAGCCTGGTTCTGCAACAGCGGATCGACATTGAAACCCTGTTTCAGGATCTTGATGTCGGAGTCGGTTTTGTAGCCCAGTTTGGCCATCCAGTTCAGGAACGGGTCCTCATTGCCGCCGTACCACACGCCCAGGGTCTTGCCCTTGAAGTCTTTCGGTGACGAGACACCACTGGACTTCTTGCAGGTCAGCATCAGACCGGACTGATTGAACACCTGCGCAATGTTGACCAGCGGTACACCGGCTTCGCGCGCGGCCAGGGCATCGGGCATCCAGTTCACCACCACGTCGGCACCATTGCCGGCAATCACCTGAACCGGCGAGATATCCGGGCCACCGGGCTTGATGGTCACGTCCAGACCTTCGGCCTTGTAGTAGCCCTTGCTCTGCGCCACGTAGTAGCCCGCAAACTGCGCCTGCGGAAGCCACTTGAGTTGCACGGTAACCTTGTCAGCGGAGTGCGCGGCGGCACCGCACACAACCAGCACGGCGGCCAGCAGGCTGTTGGTGATCTTGGAAGAACGAATCATAGGTAGCTCCTTGGGTTAAGAAAATAGTCAACTTTCACGCACCGACGGGTGCCAAAACGCAGCACGCCGCTCCAGTTGCACAAGCAGGGCATACGCCAGTGATCCGGTCACTGCCGCCACCACAATGGCACTCCACACCAGAGGCATGTTCATGCGCGACGCTTCGGTCGAGATCCGAAACCCCAGCCCCGACGTGGGTGAGCCAAAAAATTCAGCCACGATGGCACCAATCAGGGCCAGCGTCGCGTTGACTTTGAGTGCACCAAACACGAACGGTAGCGCTGAGGGCAAGCGCAGCGCCAGCAAGGTGCGCTGGTAGCTGGCAGCGTAGCTGTACATCAGTTCGCACTCCAGCTTGCCGGCGATCTTGAGCCCGGCCAAGGTTGAAACCAGCATCGGGAAAAAAGTCATCAGCACGACTACCGCGGCCTTGGACTGCCACTCAAACCCAAACCACATCACCGCGATCGGTGCCACGGCCACCAGGGGAATGGTGCTGGTCAGGGAGGCCAATGGCAGTAAACCGCGCTGCAGAAAGGGCTGTCGGTCAATCGCCACGGCCACCAGGAATCCCAGCAACGAACCCATGACCCAGCCCAGCACCACCGCTTTGAGCACGGTTTGCACGAAGTCACCCCACAAGATCTGACTATGGCTGGCGATCGCTTGAACAATCAGACTGGGTGGCGGCAGCAGGACCCGAGGCACCTCAAACGCCACCACCAGCACCTGCCAGAAGAAGACCACCCAGACACCAAACAGCGCTGCGGTGGCCAGGCCTACTGCGCGACCGCCATCGAGCGAGGCCATCATCCGAACCGATTGCAAAGCCACCAGTGCCAGTACGCCGGTCATCAACCAGAACGCCGGGCCCGGTAGCGCAGCGTCAACTAGCACCGGGTGCAATAGAAACGCGGCAGCCGACCCCAGACTAAATACAGCAAACACCAGCACAGGCATCACCGGTCGCTTCATGTCTGCCCCCTGCGATACAAAACCAGGCGCTCAATGCCAGCCACCGCTGCGGTGAGCGTCAGTCCCAGCATTGCAGACATCACCAGCGCCGACCAGATTTGCAAGGTGTTGCCGTAATACGAGCCGGTCAGTAGCCGCGCGCCCAAACCAGCCTGCGCACCGGTGGGCAGTTCCGCCACCATCGCGCCCACCAACCCCGCGGCGATGCCAACCCGCAGCGCCGGAAACAGAAACGGCAACGATGCCGGCATGCGCAATAACCACAGGGCCTGCCAACGGCTGGCGGCATAGGTGTGCAGCATTTCGGTCTCAATGCGCTGTGGCGAGCGCAGCCCCTGCACCATGGCCACGGTCACCGGAAAGAAGCACAAATACATGGCAATCACGGCCTTGGGTGCCGTGCCCTCAAAGCCCAGACTGCCCAGTATCACCAGCACGATCGGCGCGATGGCCAGTACCGGCACGGTCTGAGAGGCAACGATCCAGGGCAGCAACGCACGGTCGAGCGTGCGCGAATGAACGATGCACACGGCCAGCACCAGGCCCAGCAAGGTACCCAGAACAAAACCCCACAACGTCGATTCCGCAGTCACTGCCACATGAAACAGCAGGTTGCGTGGCGAATCCAGCGGCCAGTCGACCAGGCTCGACCAGAACTCGATGGCCACCTGGTGCGGCGCCGGCAACACCGGACGTTGCATGTCCATGGTGGCCGCCAGCAGTTCTCTCCAGGTCCATGCTCCCTCAGGTGGCAATACCCGCTCGATTGCGCCCGCGGCGTTGAGCCAGAACGCCCCGCCATACCACAGCAGCGCCACGGCCACGAGCAGCACCGTCACAGGCCAACCATGCTCCTGGCAGCGCTGCCAGTTGCGATTGGACACAGCTTTAGTCATGGTGACCATCGGCCAGTGCCTCACGAACCGCGTGTGCAACCTCGATGAACGCCGTGGTGTCGCGCAGTCCGAGATAGCGCTGGTCTGGCAGGGGTGACTCAATCACCTTGACAATGCGCCCAGGTCGGGGCGACATCACCACGATGCGTGTCGCCAGGTAGACCGCTTCGGCAATCGAGTGGGTGACAAACACCACCGTGCGACGTTCGCGCTGCCAGAGTTGCTGCAATTGCTCATTAAGACGGTCACGGGTAATTTCATCGAGCGCACCAAAGGGTTCGTCCATCATCAGGATACGGGGCTCAAACGACAGGGCCCGCGCAATCGAGACGCGCTGCTGCATTCCGCCCGACAATTGCCAAGGGTACTTGCGCTCAAAACCCGTCAGGCCGACCTGGGCCAGATGCGCCAGTGCAATGGCCTGACTTTCGGCCTTGCTCTTACCCTGAATCTGCAGGGGCAGTGTCACGTTGGCCAGTACCGTCCGCCAGGGAAACAGTGCGGGCGCCTGGAACACGTAGCCATAGGCGCGCGCCAGCCGCGCGGCATGGGGCGTCACTCCATTGACCAGCACGCTGCCCGAGGTGATTTTTTCCAGGTCTGCAATGACCCGCATTAAGGTGGTCTTGCCGCAACCCGACGGGCCAATGAGAGAAACAAACTCACCCTCGCGAATATCCAGGTCAATATTTTCCAACGCATGCACTGGCGAGTCCGCGGTCTGGTAAACCAGGCTGGCCTGGTGAATTTTTACCGCCAGTCGGTCACTCCTTGGCGCAATTGGCGCTGTCGTAGGGGTCAATTCTTCTGAGCTATTCATGGGTGGGAAGGTCGAGCGCGCACCAAAAAGCAGCGGCGCACCAGGAAACTAACCAATTGGTCAACATATTTTAGATTGGCAAGCCAGTTTCGTGCCACTGGACTTTCAAAATGTTCGTCATGGATTACCCTTGGAAGCAATGCCCTGGAAAGTGTGGGACACACGCCAGCACCTCACCGACTAACCTTGCCCAGTCACGCGCTCAAGTCGCTCGCTTTTCCAGTACACATCGTCTCCCACGGAGCCATCCAAGCGGTGCCGATTGAGCACGCGGGCCAACACAAACATCAAATCGGAAAGGCGGTTCAGATACTGGCGGGGCGTTTCGTGCAACACCTCTGCACTGCCCAGAGCCACCACCGCACGCTCGGCCCGACGCGCCACCGTGCGGCACACATGGGCCTGCGCCGCGGCACGGGTGCCTGCAGGAAGAATGAACTCCTGCAGCTTGGGCAAGGCTGCATTGTGCTCGGCCAGTGCATCGTCGAGTGCCAATACGGCCTCTGCTTTCAGCAACTCGTAGCCCGGAATGGAAAGCTCTCCCCCGAGGTTGAACAACTGATGCTGAATTTCCACCAACAGTTTCTGGACCGCCTCAGGCATGGTTTCACAGAGCAACACACCAATGTGCGAGTTGAGTTCATCCACCTCGCCCATGGCATGCACGCGCAGGCTGTCTTTGGACACCCGGGAGTTGTCCCCCAGGCCGGTGGTGCCGTTGTCCCCGGTGCGGGTGGCGATCTGCGTCAGGCGTTGTCCCATGGTGTGGCTCCAAGAAGTGCCCTATCGTAAACTGATGCCATGAACGCCACTACACCCATCCACACGTTGTTGCCCACGATCAACCAGCGCCCGTTGCCTGACGAACTGGTGGTGGCCCTGCAGATCCACTTTGGTGACCGATGCAGCACCGCGATGGTGGTGCGCGAGCAGCATGGGCGCGACGAATCGTCGTTTGACGTGCCCCCACCCGGCGCCGTGGTGTTCGCGCAGAGCACCGCCGATGTGGTTCTAGTGCTGCAACTGGCGACGCAATTCAAGGTTCCCGTCATTCCCTTTGGAGTAGGAACGTCGCTGGAGGGCCATTTGTTGGCCGTACAGGGCGGCATCAGCCTCGACGTAAGCCGCATGAACCAGGTGCTTTCCATCAACGCCGAAGACCTGACGGTGACGGTGCAGCCGGGTGTGACGCGCAAGCAGCTCAACGAGGCGGTCAAATCGACCGGACTGTTTTTCCCGATTGATCCGGGTGCCGACGCAACCCTGGGCGGCATGGCCGCAACGCGCGCCAGCGGGACCAACGCCGTGCGGTACGGAACCATGCGTGAAAACGTGCTGGCGCTCGAAGTGGTCACCGCGTCGGGTGAGGTGATTCGCACGGGCACCCGCGCCAGAAAATCCGCAGCCGGCTACGATTTGACACGCCTGATGGTAGGGAGTGAGGGCACTCTGGGCGTGATCACCGAGGTGACGGTCAAGCTCTACCCCCTGCCCGAAGCCGTTATGGCCGCAACGTGCTCGTTTGGCAGTTTGGCCGATGCGGTGAACGCTACCATCCAGATCATCCAGCTTGGGGTGCCGATTGCACGCTGCGAGTTGCTCGATGCAAACACCATCCGTGTAGTCAACGCACACTCCAAACTCAACTTGCGCGAAGGCTCCATGCTGCTGATGGAGTTTCACGGCTCGCCCGCAAGTGTCAAGGAACAGGTCGATACGGTACAGGCCATCACCACGGAGTTGGGCGGCCAGGCCTTTGAATGGGCGCAAACGCCGGAGGAGCGAACCCGGCTCTGGACCGCGCGCCACAACGCCTATTTTGCCGGCGTTCAGTCGCGCCCCGGTTGCAAGGCGATCACCACCGACACCTGTGTACCGATCTCCCGCCTGGCCGATGCGCTGCTGGACTCGGTCACCGAGGCGCAGCAGGCGGGCATCCCCTATTTCCTGGTAGGTCATGTGGGCGATGGCAACTTCCACATGGGCTACCTGATCGATCCGGCCTTTCCCGAGGAGCGCGCCTTGGCCGAGGAGCTCAACCGCAAACTGGTAGCACGCGCGCTGCAACTCGGAGGCACCTGCACCGGCGAGCACGGGGTCGGGCTGCACAAGATGGAGTTTTTGGTGTCCGAGACCGGCAGCGGCGCGGTGGACATGATGCGCACCATCAAGCGCGCACTCGACCCAAACAACATTCTGAACCCCGGAAAAATCTTTACGCTATAAATTCTGTAGCTTCTCACGCATATTCCATGCGTTTTGCGGGCCGATTTGACGTGAATCCCCGCAAGCACAGAACCGCCGTGCTTCACGCTGCGCCCACGCCGCGCAAAGGGGGCCGGGGGAGAGTGGGGAGTTAAACCTCGGTCTGTTCGGCAATGGCGTTGGCGAGATATTCGATCTTGCGCTGCATGTCGTCCTCGGTATCGGCAAAGCGCTGTGCAATGGCGGCAAATTCGTCCTGAATCTCGATGAAGGCATCCACCATGTCCGGGTCGAAGTGGCCCCCGCGCTCGCCGAAAATGATCTGCACCGCCTTGTCGTGCGACACGCCGTCCTTGTAGACCTTGTTGGAGATCAGCGCGTCATACACATCGGCAATCGCCATGAGGCGCGCCGACACCGGAATCTGGGTTCCAGCAAGACCTTGCGGATAGCCACTGCCATCCCACTTCTCCTGGTGCGACAGCACCAGTTCCTTGGCAACCGCCAACAGCGGTGAACTGCGGCCATGGATCTTTTCGGAACGTAATAGGGCCTGGTGGCCGATCGTGGGGTGTGTCCGCATGATGGCAACTTCAGAGGGTGTCAGCCGACCGGGCTTGAGCAAGATGCGGTCCGGTACACCCACCGACCCCATGTCATACAGAGGCACACTGTTGTACAGCGCGTCGATGTACTCGGGTGTCACCTGCGCCTGGAAAGCCTGCTGCGCTGAAAGTTTCTGCGCCAGCACGCGAACATAATTCTGCACCCGCACAATATGGCTCTCGGTGTCCGAATCGCGCTGCTCGGCCAGGGTTGCCATGGCAAACGCCACCACCTGCAGTGAATACTGGATCTCGCTCACGTCGCTTGCGCCGTGGGACACTTGCAAATTCTGATCAGGCATGGTCATTCTCCAGAAGACTCCGTGAAAGGTGCGCGGTACAACCACACCATTCTGCCATCAGGCGCGCGGTAGCGTGCATCTGGTTTGAGCTCCCGGGCTTCAAATTCCAGACTTACCAACCATGCGCCGCTCGAAAGCTCCTTGCGTGCCTTCGCTACGGCTCGCGGCATGCTTTCAGGCCGTTGAAAAAGATAGACCAGCGCATAGACAGCCCAATCGGCCTGCCAGATATCTTGGCGGCGCACATGCGCCCACGGACAACGATACGCACACACCCAGCGCAATGGCCAGCTCCACTCCAGCCCATGCAACTGTGCCTGCGGGTAGGCACGACGCAATGCCGCCAGACCGTGGCCCAAACCGCATCCCGCGTCGAGCACCCGCGCACGATCGGGCAAAGGCGCAAGCTGCGTCAGTTGGTCCAGTGCATTGGGGGGGGTGGGAAACAGTGGCGCATCCCGCCATGCATTGACGGGATACACCAGCAGCACCAAGGCCAGCGCGACCAACCAGCTCCAGGCCGGAAATGCCACCAACCCGGCCGAAGCAAGGCTCAGTGCCAACGACAATGGAAACCCCAGGGCGATCAGCAGGCGACGCCACCAGGTCGCGCCCAAGAGGCTCAGTGCTACGCCCAAGGCGGTAGCCAGACTCAGCGCCACGGTCTGCGGCAAGTTGTGCCCGGAACACAGCCTGAAAACACCCCAGGCAGCAGCCCAGCTCAGCACCGCAGGCAGTGGCCAGACCTGCAGACGGGAACACCAGTGAGCACCTGTGATTCGCATAACCTAGGCCTAAAACCCTCGTCAGATTTGCGTATGCCGCTACAACTTCAATAGCAAATCAGGTTTACCGCTAGCGGCTGCTGCCGGGCGAGAGGCGCTCAATCAGGCCATTGAGTTCATCGAGCGAGCCAAACTGAATCACCACGTCGCCCATCTCCTCCATGCGTCCGTTGCGCTTGACGCGCTTTTTGATGTGTACTTCCACCTGCGCCATCAGAAGGTCAGACAGCTCTTCTTCGACGCGCCTGAGGTCGCGCGGTTTTTCCTTCTTGGGCTTCGAGCTGGTTAACGAAAACTCTGCGCCCAACTTTTTTACCAGACTCTCGGCCTCACGCACCGACAGCTTTTTGGTGGCGATCTGGTTGGCTGCTGTGATTTGAGTGGCGCGGTCCAGCGCCAGCAGGGCGCGGGCGTGCCCCATATCAATGTCTCCGGCCATCAGCATGGTCTGCACCGGGTCGGCCAGATTGAGCAGGCGCAGCAGATTGCTGGCGGCGCTGCGCGAACGCCCTACTGCCTGTGCTGCCGTTTCGTGTGTGAGTCCAAACTCCTTGATCAGGCGTTGCAACCCTTGCGCTTCTTCCAGCGGATTGAGGTCTTCACGCTGCATGTTCTCGATCAGCGCCATGGCCGCAGCGGCCTCATTGGGCACA
Organism: uncultured beta proteobacterium; assembly: GCA_903864505.1. GTDB lineage: Bacteria > Pseudomonadota > Gammaproteobacteria > Burkholderiales > Burkholderiaceae_C > Allorhodoferax. The sequence goes on from CAIPGC010000109.1 coordinate 17,493, forward strand.
TCGCGCACCAGCACCGGCACACTGTCCAGCCCGGCGAGTTTGGCGGCACGGAAACGCCGCTCACCAGCAATGATTTCATACTTGCCGGCGTTCACTCCTTCGGCCAGGCGACGAACCAGAATCGGCTGCATGATGCCCTGCACCTTGATACTCTCCGCCAGTTCATACAAAGCCCCCTCGTCCATGCGCGTACGGGGTTGGTACTGGCCTGCCACCATGTCTCCCAGCAGCAAATTCGTAGGAGCCCCCGAATCGGCCTGGGGCGGCATTTCGGGCACTTTTTTACCCAGCAGCGCTTCCAGACCCATCCCCAGACCTTTGGGTTTCTTGGTAACCATGGTTAGTTCTCCTTCTTCATATGCATTAACTGTTGCAGCATCGCGTGGCCCTGCGGCCAATCGCCCAAGCCCGAATCAGCATTGATATGGCCGCATTGTCCGTAGTCGACAAAGTCCGAGCCCCAGGCCTGCGCAAAGGCATTCGCACGCGCAAAACTGCAGTACGGATCGTTCTGGCTGCCCAGCAATGTGCTGGGAAACGGCAAGCGCTGCAACACCGCTGGAGCCCAACTCCTGAGTACCGCACGCAATTCTTCACGCTCAGGGTCACCAGGGGCCACCAGCAAAGCGCCCTGCACGCGATGCGTGTTGCGGGAGTGCGCTGCCCAGGCCGAAGTCAGCATGCATCCCAGGCTGTGGGCGGCCAGCACCACCGCACCGGAAGAAGCCAGCACGGCCTCCTCCAACTGCGCCATCCAGTCCCCGCGCAGCGGCTGCATCCAGTCGGTCTGATCCACGCGACGGTAACCATGCAGTACCTCCCACCGGCTTTGCCAATGTGCAGGCCCGGAATTTTGCCAACCGGGCAGGATCAGAACGTGTACATGTGGCATGAACGGAGCGGAGACGCTATTATTTCAGGAGCGTCTCACGCAATGAAATCGCGCGCTGCAGCACTATAGCGCCTTGATTCTGGCCACCATCTCCTGGGCAAAGGCGATAAATGCCTGCGCGCCTTTGCTGGATGGATCAAACACCACCCCCGGCAGTCCGTAGCTCGGGGCCTCCGCCAGGCGCACGTTGCGCGGAATTACGGTGTCAAACACCTTGTCGCCAAAGTGGGCCTTGAGTTGCTCGCTGACCTGCTGCTGCAGGGTAATGCGCGGATCAAACATGACGCGCAGAAGGCCAATGATCTGCAACTCGTCATTGAGGTTGGCCTTGACCTGCTTGATGGTGTTGACCAGATCGGTCAGACCTTCCAATGCAAAATACTCGCACTGCATGGGAACGATCACACCGTGGGCACAACACAGTCCATTCAGGGTGAGCATAGAGAGGCTGGGCGGACAGTCGATCAGTACAAAGTCGTACTCCGACTCTACCGCAGCAATCGCGCGCTTGAGCCGCTTCTCGCGCCGCTCGACTTCCACCAGTTCCACTTCGGCGCCAGCGAGTTCGCGGTTGGCACCCAGAATGTCATAGCCACAACCACCTTCCTTGAGTTTTGCGCTCTGCGTGCGCGCCTCGGCGATGGAGGCCGATTCCAGCAACACGTCGTACACCGAGAGCTCGAGCTTGCGCTTGTCCACACCTGAGCCCATGGTGGCATTGCCCTGCGGGTCCAGATCAATCATCAGCACCCGCTGACCCACCTTGGCCAAGCCGGCCGCCAGATTTACCGTGGTGGTGGTTTTGCCAACACCACCTTTTTGGTTCGCAACGCAAAATATCTTGGCCATGAATTAGTCAGAGTGAAAAGTGTGGAACAGATGGAAAGAGCGCAGTTTCACGTGAAACAACAATTCTTGACTTAGTTGGACACGGCCAGCTTGATGCCAAAGCCTACGAGAAACAGGCCAGCGATTTTTTCCAGCACCCTTGCAGCCATAGGATTGGCACGGATACGTTCCGCCAGAAAGTGCGTCAATATGGTTGAAGTCAATCCATACAGAAAGGTCAGCGCCGCAATGGTTGCCGCCATGAACCCATAGGTGGCCAGGCCCTGCTGTTTGGTCGGGTCGACGAACAAGGGAAAGAACGCCATGTAGAACAGAATCGCCTTGGGGTTGAGCAAAGTGATCATCAGTGCCTGGCGCATGTAGTGCCCGGCAGTAATGTTCAGCACGGGGGCTGCTCCCGGTTTGGCCAGCAGCATCTTTGTGCCCAGCCATGCCAGGTACGCAGCGCCCAGCCACTGCACCGCGCTGAATGCATCCGGATAGGCGCTGAGCAGCGCCGCCACACCGGCCACTGCCGACCACATCAGCACCTGGTCTCCCAGGATGATGCCCACCGTCGCCGCCAGTCCACCGGAAATCCGGCCCTTGCTGGTAGAGGTAATCAGCGCCAGATTTCCGGGCCCCGGGATCAGCAGAAATACGATGATGGTGACAACAAAAGTGCCGTAATCGGTAACACCGAGCATGCTTGATTTCCTTGGGGAAAATTCAACTTCGTGGCTGGAGTTGAGGGAGTGAGTTTACGTTACCTTTTGGGGGCAGCAGATTTGCAGCCTTGAAGCGTCTGGTCGCAAATGTGGCGACCACTTCTTGCGCCCGCTGCCAGCAAAGGATGGGCACCCCTGCTCATGTCCCCCGGCCTGCGGCCTCCTCCTTTACCTCGCTGTGCAGAACGCCCAACACGCCGGATCCGCCAACCAAGCCTGCGATCAGCTAACCACCTGCAAACGCATCCAGACAATGCACCGTTCCGCCCCCAACGCCGGAACCGCCAGTTGTTCCACGTGAAACACCTCGACCTCCGCAGGCAACGCCGCAATCTCATCGACCGGATGCCTGCCCTTCATTCCCATCCAGACACCGCCCTCGGCCAACGCCGCATACGACCAGGTGGTGAAATCCAACAATGACGCAAAGGCACGGGAACTGACAACTTGATATTTTTCGGTCAGCAATTCAACCCTCGCGTGCAACCCGCGCAGATTGGGTAGCTTCAAACTCACCGCCACCTGCTGGATAAACGCCGCCTTCTTCGCAACGGTATCGACGCAATGCACGGAAATCTCGGGGCAACAAATCGCTATCACCACACCCGGCAACCCCGCGCCCGACCCTACATCCAGCAAACGCACTCCGCCTGCAGTATTGGCAAACTCACTCATTTGTCGACGCAAGGGCGCGATCACGGCAAGGCTGTCGAGCAGGTGGTGGGTCAACATCGCGGCCGGATCACGCACCGCAGTCAGGTTGTAAACCTTGGTCCACTTCTGAATCAGATCGAGATAGTCTAAAAGCAAGGCGATCTGGGCATCGGTCAGGTCCAGGCTCAGTGCTCGCACCCCGTCGCGCAGACTCTGCGCGAGGACACGCATCAGGCAGACTCCCCAGCGATCTCGTCCACGGGCTCCTTGCCAAAACCGCGAAAGTTTCCCTTCTTTAAATGCACCAGCAACAGCGAAATTGTCGCCGGTGTGATGCCCGACATGCGTGAGGCCTGACCCAGCGTTTCCGGACGCTGCTTGTTCAAGCGCTGGCGCGCCTCGATACTGAGTGCTGACACTTGCATGTAGTCCAACTCGACCGGTAAGCGCAAATTCTCATAGTGCGCAGCGCGCACCACTTCATCCTGTTGACGGGTGATATAGCCGGAATACTTGGCAGAAATCTCCACCTGCTCCATCACCGACGCTGCGAATGCATCGGCCGCCGACAGTTCAGCGCTTGCGTAGCGACCTCCGGCCAGCGACATCAAGTCGGCGTACCCAACGCCGGGTCGGCGCAGCAATTCTCCCAGCCGGTATTCATGCTCCAGCGCCTTGCCCAGCACCCGCTCCGACTCCGTCGCCTCAAGATTCTTAGGGCTGACCCAGATCGCATGCAGCCGCTCTGTTTCACGTGAAACAGCATCGCGCTTACGGCAGAAAACATCCCAGCGCACATCATCTACCAACCCCAGCTTGCGACCTGTTTCCGTCAACCTGGCATCGGCATTGTCTTCACGTAATTGCAGCCGGAACTCGGCCCGACTGGTAAACATGCGGTAGGGCTCGGTCACGCCTTTGGTAATCAGGTCATCGACCAGTACACCGAGGTAGGCCTCGTTCCGACCAGGCACCCAGGCCGACTCACCCCGGCACTGCAGAGCGGCATTTGCCCCCGCGAACAGGCCCTGGGCCGCCGCCTCTTCATAGCCGGTGGTGCCATTGATCTGACCGGCAAAAAACAGGCCACGGATCTGGCGCGTCTCGAAACTGCTCCTGAGCGAGCGCGGATCAAAGTAGTCGTACTCAATTGCGTACCCGGGTCGAAGGATATGCACGTTTTCCAGCCCGGACATGCTGCGCACCAGGTCATACTGAATATCAAAAGGCAGACTGGTGGAGATTCCGTTCGGATAGTACTCATGGGTGGTTAAACCCTCCGGCTCTAGAAATATCTGGTGACTGTCCTTGTCGGCAAAACGGCTTATCTTGTCTTCCACGCTAGGGCAATAGCGCGGCCCCACTCCCTCAATCTTCCCGGTGAACATGGGGCTTCTGTCAAAGCCACTGCGAATGATGTCGTGGGTACGCACATTGGTGTGCGTAATCCAGCAGGGCACCTGTTGCGGATGCATCGCCGCCTTGCCCATGAAACTGAACACCGGCATGGTCGGACTCATGCCACCCGGTACACCGTCTCCCGGCTGCTCTGTGCATTTTGAAAAATCGATGGTGCGCCCATCCAGGCGCGGCGGCGTACCAGTCTTGAGACGGGCCTGCGGAAGATTGAGTTCCTTCAGTCGCGCGCTCAGCGACACCGCAGGCGGGTCACCCGAGCGGCCTGCAGCATAGTTTTTCAGCCCCACATGGATCTTGCCGTCCAGAAAAGTTCCTGCGGTCAACACCACGGTACGCGAACGGAACTTGATGCCCACCTCGGTCACCGCCCCCACTACGCGATCACCCTCAACCATCAGGTCGTCCACCGCCTGCTGAAACAGCCAGAGCTTGGGCTGGTTCTCCAGCGTACGGCGCACGGCGGCCTTGTACAAAATCCGATCCGCCTGCGCACGGGTGGCCCGCACCGCCGGACCCTTGCTGGAGTTAAGCGTGCGAAACTGGATACCGGCCTCGTCGGTGGCCAGGGCCATGATGCCCCCCAGCGCGTCCACCTCCTTCACCAAATGGCCTTTGCCGATACCGCCAATCGACGGGTTGCAGCTCATCTGTCCCAGGGTTTCAATGTTGTGTGTAAGCAGCAGCGTTGCACATCCCATGCGGGCCGCCGCCAACGCAGCCTCGGTGCCGGCATGACCGCCACCAACGACGATGACATCGAACTCTTTGGGATAGTACATGGGTTGGTGCTACGCGCGCGTGCACGAAGGGGGCACAGACGCTCAACAGGGTGGGGAAGCGGGCGATTCTACCGGGAGCGCTGCCTGCACGCCATGGGAAGGTCCTGAATATATGGGCAAATGACCTGAAAACGCTTGTGGTTATTGCGTAAGCAGCTATCAAATACATAGCGCCCTGGATGCCTGCTGCAGCGCCGCAAGCGCTTGCAACCGGCTTCGTGGCGCTGCACTGAAGGCGTCTGGGCGGCATTGGGTTCTGCGCAGGTAAAGGAGGAGCCCGCAGGGCGCAGGACACGGAGCAGAACCCGATGCCGCCCAGACTCCCGAGTACCAGTTGGAATAACCTCCTTAAACCCCCTCCGTACTTACCCTAGATTGTCGCCTTTGGGCAGGATTGCCCGCCGGATTGGGCGTACTCTATGCCCGCCCAAGGTGGCTGAGCGCGGCAACGGTACCCGACCCGCTCCACCCGCCACCCCCTTCTGAAGAAAGAACGCCCATGTCCGCCCTCCCCCTGCACAGCAGCACCCCCATTGAGCTCACACGCCAGATGCTGCAAGACACCCTGGCGCTGCAGCGTGCCGCATATTTCGCCAACCCGGTCCCCACTTTTGAGCAGCGCAGGGCAGACCTGCTCCAGCTCAAGGCCTTTGTGCGCGACAACCGCAATGCGCTGGTCGACGCGGTCAACGCCGACTACGGCAACCGTGCGCGCCACGAAACCCTCTTCGCCGAAATCTTTACCACCATCGACGGCGTCGATCATGTTCTAAAACACCTGAGGAAGTGGATGAAGCCGCAGCGCCGCAGCGTGGACTGGAGAAATTTTTTTGGTGCCAGCAACCGTGTCATCCCACAGCCGCTGGGCGTCGTGGGCGCGATCGTGCCCTGGAACTTCCCCATTAACCTGGGGTTTACCGGGCTCATTTACACCTTTGCTGCCGGCAACCGCTCGATGGTAAAAATGTCCGAGAACTCGCGCCATCTGGCCCAGTTCCTGTTGGAAAAGATCCCGGCCTATTTCCCCAGGGACAAGCTGGCGTTTTTTGACGAAACCGGCGGTGTCGGCATCGAGTTCTCTCAACTCAAGTTTGACCACCTGCTGTTCACCGGCTCGGGCACCACCGGGCGCTCGGTGATGGCGGCTGCGGCGCAGAACCTGTGCCCGGTCACGCTCGAGCTCGGCGGCAAATCACCCGCCATCGTGTGCGACGACTATCCCCTGCGCAAGGCGGCGGAGCGGCTCCTGTTTGTGAAGTATTTCAACGCCGGCCAGATCTGCACCACGGTCGACCACGCGTTTATTCCCCAGGCCAAGATCAGCGAGTTTGTCGAGATGGCCAAAGAGATCGTCAGCCAGCGCTACCCCACCCTGGACTCGCCCGACCTCACCTCCATCATCGACCAGCGCGCCTTTGAGCGCGTGGTGGCGGCCATGGAAGAAGCGAAGGATCGTGGCGCCACGCTGGTGCAACTCATCCCCGGCGCGCCGTGGGACGCGGCGACCCGCAAGATTGCCCCGCACATCGTGCTCAATACGCCGCAGGATTGTTCACTGCGCACCCGGGAGATCTTTGGGCCGGTGCTGCCGATCATCGGCTTCACCTCGATCGAGGAAACGATCCAGGCCATTAACAGTCGCCCCCGCCCGCTGGCCCTTTATCCCTTCAGCAACGACAAGCAAGTCGTGCAAACCCTGCTGGACCGTGTGATCTCGGGTGGCGTCAGCGTGAACGACGCGCTGTTCCATGTGGGCCAGCATGACCTGCCCTTTGGGGGCGTGGGTGAAAGCGGCATGGGCCACTACCACGGCTACGAAGGCTTTGTCACCTTCTCCAAGATGCGCCCGGTGTTCTACCAGGCCTCCTTCAGCGCGGTCAAATTCCTGTGGCCACCGTACGGTAAGTTCGCTACCAAGTACCTGGATTTCCTGACCAAATAGGGGCCTGCAAATGACTGCGCATGAATATGACTACATCGTCATTGGTTCCGGTTTTGGTGGTAGCGTTTCTGCACACCGCCTGAGCGAAAAAGGCTACAAGGTTGGCGTGCTCGAAATGGGCAAGCGCTTTCGCCAGCAGGATTTTTCAAAAACCAACTGGAACCTGCCCAAACACTACTGGGCACCTTTGGCCAAACTACACGGCATCATGCGGCTCACAGTTTTTCGCCACGTCTTTGTCCTCAGCGGTGTGGGCGTAGGTGGCGGCTCCCTGGTTTATGCAAACACCTCGCTGGTGCCCAAGGAGAGCGTCTGGGATGACCCGAAATGGAGCGGCCTGAACGACTGGAAAGCCATCATGCCGACGTTCTATGACACCGCCAAACACATGCTGGGCGTGGTGCAGAACACCTATCTGGGAGGTGCCGACAAGATATTGCGCGACAGCGCGCAAGCGCAAGGATTTGGCAGCACTTTCTACAAGACCGATGTGGCCGTCTACTTTGGCAAACCCGGGGTCACGGTGCCCGACCCATTTTTCGGTGGGCAAGGCCCCGAACGCACCGGTTGCACCCTCTGTGGTGGCTGCATGGTAGGTTGCCGCGAAGGCGCCAAGAACACACTGGACAAGAACTACCTGTACTTTGCCGAAAAGCAAGGTGCTCAGGTAATTCCTGAAACACTGGTGGTGGATGTCAGACCCCTTGGGGAACAAGCCGATGGCTCAGGCGGCTATGAAATTCACACCGTCAGTTCCACCCGCTGGTTCGGACAAGATAAGAAGGTCATCACAGCACGCGCCATCGTGTTCGCCGGCGGAGTGCTGGGTACTGTGAAGCTGTTGATGCAATGCAAGCAAAACGGCTCCTTGCCCCGCCTGAGCGACCAGCTTGGTGCGTTTGTGCGTACCAACTCCGAATCCATCATTGGTGTGCGCTTTGATGACAAGACAACCACCATGGGAGATGGTGTCGCCATTGGCTCGGGCATTCATATCGATAACACCACCCACATCGAGGCCGTGCGCTATCCCGTCGGATCGGACTCCACCTGGGGTCTGACCACCATCATGACGCATGGCGCGCCAGGCGTGGCTCGCATGCTCGCTTGGACCTGGCTCCTGCTGCGCTATCCGTTGCGAGGATTCAAGAACGCACTGCCCTTTAATTTCGCCAAAACCACTCTGTTTTTGCTGGTCATGCAGACGCTCGATGGCCACATCGGCATGCGACTACGCCGTTCCTGGATCAATCCGTTCAGCAAGGTGCTCGACACCACTGGCGAGAAGATACCGACCTACATTCCACAAGCCAATCAGTTCGCCGAGAAAATGGCCACGCAATTTCCTGGCGCGCCGATCACGTCACTGACGGAAATATTCCTCAACATCCCCACCACGGCGCACATTCTCGGCGGAGCATCCATGGGTCACGATGCGGCAAGCGGCGTGATTGACGGCAAGAACCGCGTCTATGGCTACCAGAACATGCTCATCTGTGACGGTTCAATGATTGGTGCCAACCTTGGCGTCAATCCCAGTCTGACGATTACTGCGCTCACCGAACACGCCATGAGCCATATCCCGACACATACCCCACCAGCAAATACGCGACCAGCCGATTTGAACTAGCATTGCGCCTCTACCACTACTCTGCCTTTGTCCATGAAACTCTACTATTCCCCCGGTGCCTGCTCGCTCTCTCCCCACATCGTTATGTACGAGGCAGGCCTGCCTTTTGAAGCCATCATGGCACCGACCAAAACCCACAAACTGCCCGACGGCTCCGACTACTACCAGGTCAACCCGCTGGGCTATGTGCCCTTCCTGACGCTGGACGACGGTCGTACCCTGCACGAAGGCCCGGCCATCGTGCAGTACATCGCCGACCAGGTTCCTGGCAAAAGCCTGGCTCCGGCTGCGGGGACATTCGAGCGCTACAAGCTGCAAGAGTGGCTGACCTTCATCGGCACCGAACTGCACAAGGGGTTTTCTCCCTTGTTCACACCCAACATGCCCGAAGAAGCCAAGACCATGGCCAAGGCGCGCCTGGTCAGCCGTCTGCAATGGGTCGACGGCGAGCTCGCCGGCAAGCAGTACCTCATGGGCGACCAATTCACGGTGGCCGATGCCTACCTGTTTGTAGTGAGCAACTGGGGCCAGCACGTGGGCGTGGACGTAGCACCGTTTGCCAACCTGGTGGCTTACCGCGCCCGCGTAGGGTCTCGCCCGGCTGTGATCGCCGCCATGAAGGCCGAAGGTTTGATCAAGTAACCGGTGGCCCGTGGTGGCCTAGAATGGGACAAGATTCACCCTCAAGTCCCTTGCGATGACACCTCTTTTCGAACCACTCCAGGTCGGCCGAATTTCGGTTGCGAACCGCATCGTCATGGCACCCCTGACCCGAAACCGTGCCCCTCAAGCGATTCCAACTTCGTTGATGGCCACCTACTACACCCAGCGCGCCAGTGCCGGACTGATCATCACGGAAGCTACCGCCATCAGCCCGCAGGCGCAGGGCTACGCCGACGTACCCGGCCTGTACAGCACCGAGCAGCTTGACGGCTGGAAAAAAGTCACCCATGCGGTGCATGAAGCCGGCGGCAAGATCGTGGTGCAACTGTGGCACGTGGGCCGCGTTTCGCATCTGGAATTGCAGCCCCACTTTGCCAAACCGGTCGCACCGTCGGCGATCCGGGCAAACACCAAGACCGTGCTGATGCGCGATGGCGTGCCCACCTTTGTCGAAACCTCCGAGCCGCGCGCGCTCGATGCCACAGAGATTCCCGGCATCGTGGAGGATTACCGCCACGCCGCCGAGAACGCCATCGCCTGCGGCTTTGACGGCGTTGAAATCCACGCAGCCAACGGCTATCTGATTGATCAATTCCTCAAGACTGGCAGCAATCACCGCACCGACGACTATGGCGGCTCACTCCGGAACCGCGCCCGCTTGCTGCTCGAAGTGGTACGCGCCGTGGTGGACGATGTTGGCGGCGACCGGGTGGGAATCCGCCTCTCGCCGGTCACTCCGGCCAATGATGTCATCGATGCCGACCCGCAACAGACATTTGACTACGTCATCCACCACCTGGCCGAAATGAAACTCGCCTACATCCACGTGATAGAAGGCGCCACTGGCGGTGCGCGTGTGCTGGCGGACCGACCCTTTGACTACGCCGCACTGAAGGCCGTCTACCACAGCGCTGGCGGCTCGGGCGCGTGGATGGTCAACAACGGCTACACCGCCGAGCTCGCATCCGAAGCGCTGGCCCTGGGCGCCGACCTGATCGCATTCGGGCGGCCCTTCATCTCCAACCCCGACCTGCCGCACCGCCTGCGCACGGGAGCAGCGCTTACCCCGGGCGACCGAAGCACCTTTTACGGTGGTGGCGTGAAGGGCTATACCGACTATCCGGCGCTATAAATTACGTAGCTGCTTGCGCTTATTCTGCGGGGGTTTACGGGTTGTTTTGCTTATGATCTGCTGACGCAGGCGAGCTTGGGATCGAATCCCCATTGCGCATTCACCTACGAACGCTCGGTGCCTGCTGGACGCCAGCGCTTGAGCATCAGGGCGTTGCTCATGACGCTGACGGAACTCATCGCCATCGCTGCACCGGCCACAACAGGGTTCAGGAAACCCAGTGCTGCCAGCGGAATGCCGGCCACGTTGTAGGCAAAAGCCCAGAAAAGGTTCTGTCGAATCTTGGTCACCGTGCGGTCCGAAATGTCCAGCGCCGATGCCACCAACGCCAGGTCGCCACGCATCAGCGTGATGCCTGCCGCGTGCATCGCCACATCGGTGCCGCTGCCCATGGCCAAGCCTACATCGGCCGCAGCCAGCGCAGGCGCGTCGTTGATGCCGTCGCCCACCATCGCAACAATATGGCCCCCCTGCTTGAGCGCCATCACCTGCGCCGCCTTGTCACCCGGCAGCACTTCGGCCATCACTTCGCCGGCCTCGGGACGCAGCCCCAAGCGCCGCGCCATGGCTTCGGCCGCACCGCGGTTGTCACCCGAAATCATCACCACACGGATGCCGCGCGCACGTAAACCAGCCAGCGCCTCCTTGGCGCCTGGCTTGGGTTCGTCGCCAAAGGCCATCAATGCCCGAAGCTCCAGTCCCTCCGCAGTGCGTTCCACCAGAGCCGAGACCGTGGCACCCTGAGCCTGCAGGGCCGCCGCCTGCGCTTCCAGCAAGCCAAGGGGCACCCCAAGTTCGTCCATCCAGCGCAGACTGCCCAGCAGGTAACTCTGGTTGCCGACCTCGCCTTCGCTGCCGCGCCCAGGTACCGCCCGCACTGCGTCAGGCGGCGCAACGGGCAGTCCCCGCTCCTTGGCCACCTGCAGCACGGCACGCGCCAGTGGATGCTCGCTGCCACTTTGCAGGCTGGCCACCACGCCCAGCAACGCTGCGTCAGCGCCGCCCTGCGCCGGCAGCAGGGACATCAGCCGGGGTTGTCCCACGGTCAAGGTGCCGGTCTTGTCAAACACCACGATGTCAACCTTGTGCGCCAGTTCCAGCGCCTGGGCGTCCTTGATCAGAATCCCAAACGTGGCAGCGACGCCGGTTCCGGCCATGATGGCCGCGGGCGTGGCCAGCCCCAGCGCGCAGGGGCAGGCAATCACCAGCACCGCCACCGCATTGATTACCGCCTTCTCAAAGAGCACACCCGCGCCCAGCCACCAGCCCAGCAGGGTC
>CAIPGC010000110.1 GCA_903864505.1 uncultured beta proteobacterium
AGGTTTCGACGGCGCGTACTGCTATCGTGCTTTGCGTGTTCTCCGATTTGGGGTTCGGAGCCGGGTGTAGGCTGGCGCTGGCTATTGGAATTGACCAAGCGGCACGATGTCGTCCTCGTCACTCATGCTTTTTTCAGAGAACAATTGGAACCAGCCCTCGCAGCCAATCCAGTAGCCGGCTTGGAGATTCACTATTGCGCAGCTCCCGCGCTTGGCGCACACCCTCATAAGCAACTCAACTCGCGGCTGTTTTACGTCTGGTGGCAATGGCGCCTCAAGCAAATGGTGAAGAGGCTCATGAAGACGCAAACATTTGACCTAATCCACCACCTGACATGGGGCACGTTTCGCTTTCCCACCTTCCTTGGAGGGATGGGAGTGCCGCTCGTGATGGGACCCTTGGGGGGTGGAGACGTCGCGCCCATGCGCCTTTACGTTGGTTTGCCATTCCGGACACGGGCGTTGGAGTGGGTGCGCGCAATGTCCTTGCATTTGGCAAGATTTGACCCCCTGGCTACTTTGGGGCCAAACTCAGCCGACCTGATTCTGTGCAAGACAGAAGACACACTGCGCGCTTTGCCGGCACGGCTGCGTCAGCGTGCCGTGATAGCGCTGGAAATCGGTGCCCCAACTGTAGATATCAGTTGCCGCCAAAGCAGGTCTGTGGTGCCGGTTCCTTTTCGACTCCTGTTTGCCGGGACGCTGTCTGGCGTCAAGGGGATCGTGCTAGCTTTGGGGGCAGTGCAGCTCCTCACCAAGGCAGGGTATGACGTAACGCTGGATATTGCTGGTAAAGGCCCACTGCAAGCGCACATCCGGAGCGAAGTGGTGCGGCTTGATTTGACCGAACGCGTGCGATTGCTTGGCATGCTTGCCCGCGAGAATCTCTTTGAACTCTATGCAAAGGCTGACTTGTTCGTCTTTCCCAGCCTTCACGATTCGAGTGGCAACGTGGTGCTGGAATCGCTTTCCCGTGGGCTACCGGTTATTTGCCTGGATCTGGGTGGACCAAAATATTACGTCACTCCCCAATGTGGTGTGGTTGTATCAACCAGAGGTCAATCGCGAGCCCAAATTGAGCGGGGTTTGGCAAACGCAATCGCCGGGGTGCTCGACGATCCGGAGAAATTGCGAAGCATGTCGACGGAGGCTGTACGACAAGCGACGATTCAGACATGGGCGGCCAGGGTTAACGGAGCTTACGATTTGATCGAGCAGAAACTCAATTGGGTGGGTGATCAAGGAGTGACTGGTGAAGTTGATCGAGGTCCGTTTTGAAAACCCTGCGCATTCTCGGCACGCGCGGCATTCCGGCCGCCCACGGCGGCTTTGAAACCTTTGCGGAACACCTGTCGCTCTATTTGGTAGGCAAGGGCTGGCGTGTGGTGGTCTATTGTCAGGACGAAGGTACGGGTCCGCAGTTTACCGACGCATGGGAAGGCGTCGAGCGTGTGCATATTCCCGTGTTGCAGTCGGGTCCCAAGGGCACGATGGTGTTCGACTGGCAAGCCACTGCGCACGCAGCTCAACACAAAGACTTGTGTTTGACCCTGGGCTACAACACAGCCGTTTTTTGCGCACTGCTCCGCCTCAAGGGTATCCCCAACCTGATCAATATGGATGGTATTGAGTGGTCTCGCGCCAAATGGAGCCCCTTGGCCAAGACATGGTTCTGGCTGAACGAATGGGCAGGCGCCTGGCTGGGCAACCATTTGGTGGCCGATCACCCGCAGATCCTGGAACATTTGCGGTCGCGCATGGCAGGCAGAAAGTGCACCATGATTCCTTATGGGGCCGACGCTGTGACCGCTGCATCTGTCAAGCCTGTGCAGTCACTTGGGATGGGGCTGGAATCAGGCCGCTACTGGACCGTCATTGCAAGGGCAGAGCCCGAAAACTCCCTGCTGGAAATTGTGCAGGGCTTTTCTTCCAGGCCGCGCGGCATGCAACTGGTCGTGCTGGGCAACTATGACCCGCAGA
>CAIPGC010000111.1 GCA_903864505.1 uncultured beta proteobacterium
ATCGACACTGACAAACAATTGCAGATCAACACCTCTTTGCCGCAATATCGAATCGATCTGCTCGGCAACAAACTGCGCGCCGTTGTAGGCAGCCAGACAGACGGCGAACCGAGCCCCTGACGCCGGCTGTTCATGAACAGGGTTGGCCATCATGGTTTACTGGTCACCCCGCCCACGCCAAAACATGAGAATACATAGACGGCGCACGAATTTCAACATCGAAAACACCATCAACAGCCAGGTGACCCACAAGGACAAACTGCCAGCGGCGTGCAATACGCGATAGTTATAGACATCAGCCAGCGTCATCTGCCAGATATTGGAACTCAGTCCGGTCGCTCCATAGGGCTTCTTGTAGGTCGCAACCAGATCGACTCCCAAGCGTACCGCTTTGGAACCATCAAGAACAAGTTCGAGCCACAGCAGTCGGTCTTCCATATGACGCTTGCCCTCGGCAAATCGTTGCCGAATATCTCGCCGAAGCATGACGGAAGGCGTGACAAATCTATTTTCCATGAGCAGTGACCCTTTGTGGACCTGCTCGGTCAATCCGTGAACGAGTACCCAGTCAGGTTGGGTATCGACGCCGCTGAGCATCCGGTGCCCATGCCCGCAAAGAACCACATCCAGATGATTCTGCATATAGGCCAATTGAATCCGGATCTTTTCCGGATGCCAAGCATCGTCAGCATCGAGAAACGCAATATAGGGCTGCGTGGCCACCACCCAACCGGCATTGCGAGCCGACGCTGCCCCCCGGTTCTGCACCAAAGGCACCAGTTTGACCCAACCCGGATAAGCTTCTTCCAGACCCTTCAATACCGTCCAGGTGTTGTCGCTGCTGGCATCGTCAATCAGGATTACTTCGGCAGGTCGGCTTGACTGACGCAGGATGGATATAAATGCACGTTGCAGTGTCAGGCCGCAATTGAAACAAGGTATCACGACGCTTACTGGCGCCAATACAGCATGGGCCATCACGTCTTGGTCCAGTGTCTTGGCAAGCCCCGGAACCGACGGCCGCAATCAAGCAGGACGCGTGTCGGCCTTTCACCCAGAATCGACCAGAATGCCCAACGAAGGTAGGCGCGAGCCAGGGCCAACAGCCAGCCCACACCCGGCCAGCGCAATCCATTCTTGCGCTGCGCAGCCCTTACCTCGCGCACAGCCAATAGCGTGTTCGCAGGTGCGCTACTGACTCCGCCTTGTCGCATGCCAGAAAAAACAAGGTCTGGAATATAGAAAGCATCGTTGTCAAATAATTCCCGTGATAACAACTCATAGTCACCCGCAATGTGAAATGACTCATCGAAGACCCCGTGCTTCTTGAACAGACTGCTGCGGTGCATCACGGCCGGATGCGGTATGCACATGAGTTGCTTGAAGCCCTGCTTGACTTCGTCCCACGGCTCCCCAATCGAATAAAGAGTTTCGTCATTTTCATCAAGCAGATTGACCTGGCTGTACGCCACGTTGATATGCGGCGGTACCCGCTCCAGGTGCACAACGATTCGCGACAGCACCTGTGGATCCCAGAGAAAATCGTCTGCCCCAAGAAAGCAAATCCACTCCCCGTGCGCCTGCGCAAGAGCCTTGTTCCAGGCATGGTAAATACCGCGATCCGGTTCGGAAATGCAATAAGCCATGCGTGATGAAAAATGACTTATCACATTGACCGTGCCATCAGATGAACCTCCATCGATAACGATCAACTCCATGTTCCGGTAAGTCTGCTGGACAACGCTGTCAAGGCATTGCTGCAATGTTGCATGCTTGTTGTAGACCGCAACAACGACGGTGATCAGTGGTTGATACGGACTGCTGGTCATGGAACTGCGGCATGTTGATTTGATGGCAACAAATCCGAACTACTGCGTGCATCCTGAACCATCAACTCGACGACTGCCGGCATCCTCGTTTTGGCTTCCCATCCGAGCACCTTGCGGGCAAGTTCAGGATCTCCCTGACTCCAGTCAATGTCTGAGGGACGGAAGAACTGCCGATCACTCACCACATGCTCGGACCAGTTCAGGCCCAGATTGAGAAAAGCCATTCTCACGAAATCTTCCAGCGATGCTGAACTACCGGTCGCAATGACGAGATCGCACGGTTTGTCCAATTGCAGCATGCGCCACATGGCGTCCACATACTCTGGCGCGAAGCCCCAGTCCCGGACGATATCGAGTCGACCGAGAACCAGTTTCTCGTTTGAACCGGCAGCAATCCTGACCGCCCCATCGACAATCTTGCGGGTGACGAAGCGCGCCGGACGTAGTGGCGACTCATGGTTGAACAGGATTCCGTTGCAGGCAAACAAACCATACGCTTCACGATAATTGGCTACCATCCAGTGCGCCGAGGCTTTGGCTACGGCGTACGGACTGCGGGGATGAAAGGGTGTTCCTTCATTCGCCGGATGTTGACCCACATCTCCAAAGCACTCACTGGAACTGGCGTGATAGAGCTTGATCTTGCCTCCCAGGAAGCGGATCGCTTCCAGCATGTTGAGCGTCCCGACCGTGATGCTTTCCAGCGTCTCCACCGGCTGTTCAAACGACAGTCCGACCGAACTTTGTCCTGCCAGAAAGTACACCTCGTCAGGCTGGCTGCGAGCCAACACCGACAAGACACTTCGAAAGTCGGTCGGCGCCATGGAGCAAAGCTTGAGTCTTTGATCCAGTTGCAATGCCTTCAGATTGCGAAATTCGGTCATCTGGGCATCCCTGGAGGTACCCCAGACCTCGTACCCTTTGTCCAGAAGCAAGCTGGCCAGATAGGCCCCATCCTGCCCCCCAATGCCGCAGATCAAAGCCTTCATGTCACAAGCCTCCGGTAAGTGTCAGCAGTCTGCTGTGCGCAGCGCTCCCAGGTAAACAATTCACGGCGAATCCGTCCGAGAGAAACCAGTTCGCGGCGTCGCTCGGTCGATTGCAGCACGTGCTCGATCGCGGATCGGATCGAGTCAATATCAAATGGATCAAAGTACTCTCCTGCCTGACCCACGACTTCAGGTATAGAACTCGTCTGGCTGCAAATGACCGGGCAATCCAGCGACATCGCCTCCAGCGGGGAAATCCCGAATCCCTCGTACTTTGACGGATACACCAGCGCCGCCGCACCCAGGTACAAAGCGGCCAGCCGGTCATCCCCACCAGCGACATGTTCCACCTGGGCACTTGTCAAACCAGTCCCTGCCATCAAGGTCTTCTCCTCTACCGAAAACGCACCGCCACCAAAACACACGATGCGAAAGCCGCTTTGCAACCAGGCCGAAGCGGCATACGCCTTGATCAGTCCCTCGAAATTTTTGTATCCATG
>CAIPGC010000112.1 GCA_903864505.1 uncultured beta proteobacterium
GGAGATGGAGTGCAACTTCGCCATCTCCCTTGCCGGGCTCTCGCGTTTTCGGGTGAACGTTTATGTGCAGCAGCAAAACGTGGCCATGGTGGTGCGCACCATCGCCTCCGAAATCCCCAACTTCGAAAAACTGAACCTTCCCGTGGTTCTGAAAGAAGTGATCATGAACAAGCGGGGGCTGGTGCTGGTGGTGGGTGGCACCGGATCGGGCAAATCAACCTCCCTGGCAGCGATGATTGACCACCGCAACAGCGAATCGGCGGGCCACATCATTACCGTGGAAGATCCGGTCGAGTATGTGCACATTTCCAAGAAGTCGCTGGTCAGCCACCGGGAGGTCGGGGTGGACACCCATTCCTGGCACCACGCCCTGAAAAACACGTTGCGCCAGGCCCCCGATGTCATCCTGATTGGCGAAATTCGTGATCCCGAAACCATGGAGCATGCCATCGCGTTTGCCGAGACCGGACATTTGTGTCTGGGTACGCTGCATGCCAACAGCGCCAACCAGGCGATTGACCGGATCATCAACTTCTTTCCCGAAGACCGGCGCAATCAGCTTCTGATGGACCTCTCCGCCAATTTGCGCAGCATTGTGTCGCAGCGGCTGGTGCGTACCGAGGATGGCAAGGGCCGACGGGCCGCCATCGAGATACTGCTCAATACCCCCACCATTGCCGACAAGATATTCAAGGGCGCTTTTGGGGAAATCAAGGGCATCATGGAAAAGTCGCGTGAGCTGGGGATGCGGACCTTTGACTGGGCACTGTTTGAACTCTACAACGACGGTCACATCGGCTATGAAGAGGCGCTACGCAATGCCGACTCGGCCAACGAACTGCGCCTGGCCATGAAACTCAAGAGCACGCGTGGCGAACCGGAGGGTGCAGCCGGCCCGACGCTTTCGTTTGACAAGGAGCCTTCGGCCGAAGAAGTTGAAGCGCTCCGCCTGGTCGAATTGGAAAAACAGAAGCAGCGCAAGCGGGAACTGGAGGACCAGGAACTCGAGCGCAAGATGCGCGAAAAGGGCACCGACAGCCGTTTTTTCTAAGCGGCTCTTGGCTCCAGCCGGTAGGGGGGCAGGCCAGCGAGCATCCGGCGCCCGTAGGCTTGCTCGATCAGGCGCTTGTCATAACAGATGATCTGCGCGTGGTCGGTTTCGGTGCGGATGGCGCGGCCGCTCCACTGCAGCAGCTTGATTCCGGTGGCGGGAATCACCAGTTCGTTGAAGGGGTCGCGGCCCAGGCTGCGCAGCCACTCGGCACGGGCCTCGTCCACCGGTTCGGACGGCGGCGAAAACGGCAATTTGGCAATGAACACCGTTTCGCACAGCGCACCGGGCAAATCGAGCCCTTCACCGAACGATTGCAGGCCAAACAACACCGAAGGCATGCCGGCCTCAACCCGCGCCGTGTGCGTCGCCAGCATGCGCGCGCGCGACTGGGTTCCCTGCACCAGCACCATGTCGCTGAGGTAACCCGGAATGGCTTCGGTGGCAGCACGCAACTGTGCCCGTGAGGTGAACAACGCCAAGGCACCGCGCTTGACCTGCGCCAGATCCGTCATCAGTGCCTGCACCATCTCGGTGGTGTACGCCGTCGCGTTTTTCGGGTCCGACACGGTGCGCACCACGCTCAGCCTGCCCTGCAAGGCGTAATCGAAGGGGCTGGAAACCTCCAGCGCCTGCACGTTCGGATTGTTGCTGAGGCCGGCTTCACCGAGAAAAAAGTCAAAGCTGCCGCAACTTGTCAGCGATGCCGAGGTGAGCACTGCGCCACGCACCTGACTCCACAGGAACTGGCGTAACAGATCGCCGGGGACGATCGGGCTGGCGTACGCTGTGACCGTCAGGAAATGGGATTCGGTGTTCACCTCCAGCCACTTGGCCAGCGGCTGTTCGCCCTGTTCCAGCAGCAGGGCGCTGGTGGACACCACGCTGTCCAGTCTGGGTGCCAGGCTGCCGAGCCTGGCGTACATCTGGGCGCACAGGAGTGCCTGTGACGGGTCTTCCCTGGCCACCAGCTTGACCTCCCTTCCAAGCGCCTCCAGCGCCCTGGACAGGCCCTGTGCGTGGCCGTGGATCAGGGTGATCGGGTCGTTCAGGTCGTGCGGCAGTGTGCCATGCGCAAATCGCAGCGTACCGTCGCTGCCGCCGGTACTGGCGTGGACCAGATCGAGCGCCATGCGCGCGAGTTGCTGCAGCGCGGTTTTGAGCTGGCTGCCCAGCGTGGCCACATCCTGTGCAAGTTCCAGTCGCAGTGCCGCGCTGACTTCACTCAACACCCTGGGCAGTTTGTCCAGCCAGCGCAGGCTGGACAAGTCCATGCGGCTGCCAAACTGGTCGAGCGCCACGGCGGGCAAGTGGTGCGCTTCGTCAAAAATGACCAGACAATTGTCAAGATCGGGCAACGTTTTGGTGCCCAGCGATGCCAGCACGAGGTCGTGGTTGGCGACAATGACGTTGGCCTGTGCCAGCCGATTGCGCGCCTGGTAGTAGCTGCAATCCCGAAAGCGGGGGCAGTGACGTACCGTGCACGTGTGGCGCTCGGCAGCTACCACCGACCAGTCGAGCGGGTCCGGCATCTCGGCCAGGGTGTCGCGGTCACCCTCCCAGGCGTCGGCCGCCAGAGCCGAGGCCATGGTTTCAAACAGGCGCAGGCGGCGCTCCTGCAGCGCTTGTGCTGAAAGAGCATTGGCGTGGCGCGATGGGGCAGGAAGCGGCTCTTCTTCAAACAATTCGTCGTCGCCTGTGCCCGAACCCACCAGTCGCTCGAGTTTTAGCTTGCACACGTAGCGCCCGCGGCCCTTGGCCAGCGCAAATTCGAAAGGCTGGTCCATGGTCTTGGCCAGTGCTGGCAGATCCTTGGTGATCAACTGCTCTTGAAGGGCTACGGTGGCGGTGGAGATCAAAACCCGGGTCTTGCGTTCCAGCGCCAGTGTGATAGCGGTGGATGCATAAGCCGCCGATTTACCCACTCCGGTGCCGGCCTGGATGACCGCAATGGAGGTGGTGGGGTCGGCGTGCTCACCCAGGTCGGCCTGTGCCAGCGTCTGTGCCACGCAGCGTGCCATGTCGTGCTGGCCCGGCCGGGATTTGAATCCGGCGGTGCTGCCAACCAATTTTTCGAAGGCGGTGAGGCCGTGTTGGGCCAGAAGCTCAGCGTTCAATCAAATGTACTCAGAAACGTTACAGTGGGGAAAAAGAAGTCCGATACGAGGGTCTGGAGCCCCATGGTTGCGCCTCTTGCGCGACTCCCAAGTTCGGGTATTCTGTCAGCATAGCAACAGGAGACAAAAAATGACCAAATCCAAGCTCATCCTCGACTACATCTATGACCACGAAGCCAACCTGGCTGGCCGGGTCTACCTGACGCAACCCATTGGGGGCGGGCAGGTCATTGACTACACCTGGAGCCAGACGCTCGATCAGGCCCGGCGCATGGCGGCGCACCTGAAGGCACAAAACTTCGAACCGGGCGCACGCATCGCCATTCTGTCCAAGAACTGCGCGCACTTTTTCATGGCCGAACTAGCCATCTGGATGGCCGGCGGTACCACGGTCGCCATCTTCCCCACCGAGACCGCCGACACCGTGCGTTTTGTGCTGGAGCACAGCGGTGCGAGCATGCTTTTTGTGGGCAAGCTCGATACCTGGGAGCAGCAGAAGCCCGGAGTGGCGGCTGCTTTGCCCTGTATCGCATTTCCGCTGTCACCGACAAACAGCTACGACACCTGGGATGCTGTCGTGGCACGCACGGCGCCACTCACGGGTCGCGTGGAACGTGCCGCCTCCGATCTGGCCATTCTGATGTACACCTCCGGCTCCACCGGCACGCCCAAGGGGGTGATGCACAGCTTTGGCCACATTACGCGGGCGGCCGAAAACATTTCCCAGGACATCAATACGCGCATCGGCAATATCCAAGACAACCGCTCCATTTCGTATCTGCCGCTGGCCCATGTGTTTGAGCGGGCGTGGGTCGAATGCGCCTCGCTTGTCGGTGGCAAAACCCACGTCTACTTTTCCGAGTCGCTTGACACTTTTGTGCAGGATCTCAACCGCGCCCGACCCACCATCTTCATCTCGGTGCCGCGCCTGTGGCTGAAGTTTCAGCATGGCGTATTTTCCAAGATGCCTCCCAAGAAACTCGACCGCCTGCTCAGCATTCCGATCATCGGACGCTTGGTCGGGCGCAAAGTGCTCAAAGGCCTGGGACTGGACCAGTGTTTGCTGGCAGGAAGCGGCTCAGCACCCATCCCCGCAGAGTTGATCACCTGGTACCGCCGACTCGGGCTGAACCTCATCGAGGGCTATGCCATGACGGAGGACTTTGCCTACTCCCACAACTCGACACCGGAAATCAACGCGCCCGGTTGCGTCGGGGTGCCGCTGCCGGGTGTGATGGTGCGCATCAGCGACGAGGGCGAAATCCTGATCAAGTCACCCGGGCAAATGGTGGGCTACTACAAGCGCCCGGATCTGGATGCAGAGGTGTTTACCGAAGACGGTTACTTCCGTACCGGGGACCGGGGCGAACGCCGCGCCGATGGGTTGCTCAAAATCACCGGCCGGGTCAAGGAACTGTTTAAGACCAGCAAGGGCAAGTA
>CAIPGC010000113.1 GCA_903864505.1 uncultured beta proteobacterium
CGCCTGTTCCGCCAGTTGAATCGGGCCTCCCTCTTGGGAGGCTCTTATTCATTTGGTCTAACGCTACCGAAATGATAGCGAACCCCTGCAATCCCCTGCAATCCCCTGGTTTTTCCCCTTGCTTTGAGTGTGTTTTTTGCGCGACGAACGCCTCGACCACGGCCGCCGCCAGTTCGGACAATAACCACGCCTCGACCTCGACCTCGGACGCTCCCGCCGCTAGACCCTCGGCCGCTTGCTGGCGCTGGGCCGGGGCCGCTGGACCCCGAAAACTACGGCGGTGTCTCGGATTGCGACTTTGGATCGGCGCGCCAATTAAGCCAGTACCCCCATTTTTTGGGATTGACTAACCGCCTTTGGAGACTCAGACTTCGATCCATGCCGACGCCGACATTGAACAAACATAAATCAGATACTAGAACCGTACCCGACCAACAAAATACCGCGCAAGTTCTGGTTAAGGAAAGGCGTCAAGTTCAACGTCCGTTGCCTCAGCCGGAAGTCATCGAAGATGCCGACGACTCTGCATGGGATTTGTGGGAGGATCCCACAGTGCCGGCACCACTGAATTAGCCGATGACTCGCACAAAAGAAGGCCCCGACGAATCGGAGCCTTAACCGCTTGCGCGGACCCTTGGAGTTTCACAATGAATCGCACTGGATTCGATTTCAGTGTAGGTATTCAGTTCGACATGTATTCGACGCAATGGGGGCGAGTTGCCCGCTTTCTATCGCTTCAGTTTCTACTTTGGCGGGTTCAGCTTGCACCACCACGTTTGACGCTGACGATCGACCGGGCCTTTGATGCCGCGCGAGGTCATTTCAAGTCCCGCGATCGCGATGCCGTTCTCAGTGATCCGGATCACTTGCGCGAAGTCCAACATCCGTTGCTTGGCTTGATGCACAAGCCCGACCCCAAGTTACCCCCCGACAAACAGGATAAACGGGCCGTGGTGCCCCTCGATCCGGGTCAGTGGGGCCAGTGGCTTAACGGGTCGATCGAACAGGTTGAGAGCCTTATTCAGGTCCCCGGCGTTGAAGTTTTCAAACACGGGGCCGTCGATCCGGCGAAGCAAGTGGAATTGCCGATTTGAGCCTTTGTGTCACGGATTAGACCGGCTCAGTAGTCATGCCTGATCGACAACATATTCCCATCTAAGACCGCCCGCGCTCTTTCGCTTGCCGCGGCAAACCATCGTAATCTTGCTCGACGAGATGCCAACCGCATTGGCCGCCTCGGTCAAGGTTGGGTAAATTACGCCATTGTCGACACACCGCACCGATCTGGCGAGGTGATGCTGTTTGCCTTTGATCGCGCTGGTGAACGATGGGACCGTCCCGGATTTGTAGTCGGCGAGCAATGCAAAGCGAACTCCTTTAGTTTGACCGCGTTCACCACGGCACACCATCGAAACCAATCCCTGCGTAGTGCCGATTGCTTTTGCCGCCGCGGTTGCGGACGGAAAGGTTTCCAAAGTGTCCAGACGAATGACGGGCTTCGCAACTGCAAATTCCCCCGCGACCTTGCGGACGGTTCTGATCCGCAGGATTGGCGCAGTTAGATTCGGTAGACGGTCCCAATAGTCGGCGTCGCTTGATTCGATTGCGCGAACGGCTACTTTCAAGTCGTCGAGGATTTCGGGAATGAATTGCTCCTTGTAGATCTCCGAGTCACCTGACCAGCGTTGACCGGATCGCAAGCCCGCTAGAAATATCCGAAGGTCTCGACCTTTGAAATACTTGCCGTGCAAGTGTCGTTCAAGCTTTAAGGCATCGAGTTCATCCAACGTTGTCTCAAACAAGACCTCACGCAAGGCGAATGCGTATCGATCGACGAGTCTGCGCGATGTAACACCAACTTTGTATGCGGTGATACCGAAAACTTCGACTTTCATTACCGCAAGGGTGGTCGGCCGAGGTTTGACCAGCCCTTGTTCAAGTTTTGCGATTCTCTCGGATGCATAGCCTGTATGCAGGCGACCACACTTCGGGCATCCGTGCGAGGATTTCAAGTAGTGGATGGGTTTGACTTTGAATTCGCCATGAATCGGACACCCAACACTGACTGCGATGGATGCGCTCTGGCACTGTGCGCGAGATAGATCAAATTGGTCGCCAAATTTTTGAGTTGCCTTTTCAATAAATTCTGACTGCGTCATTCGACTCGCCCGGCCCACTGACGCACTTGCACACTTTGGGCAACCGTGCGTCGCCATATTGAGCGCGTCCGGCGTGGTCTCAAACACTTCGTCGTGAACCTTGCACCGAAACTTGATTCGATCCTTAACCGAGACATAGGGCGATACGAGTTCGAGGGTCTCCGAAAAGCGTTCATTAAATGCCCGGACGAATCGATCGCGCCCGTCGTCGATCCTGTTCGACGCCCGGGTATCCGCGCCACACTTCGGACAACCAAATGTCGATTGCAAATGCTTGTCAGGTGTTTGAGTGAATGTGCCGTGCTTGGGGCAAACAATGTCCACCGGAACTTTTTGCCGAACGTATACGACATTGGTGTAGTCGAAGCGGTCGCCGAACTTCGTCAAGGCGTCTCGCAGGAACTTCGCTTCGCTCGACTTGCGCCCTCGTTCTAATGCTTCGTCCGAATAACGCGCCACATCACTCCCTATTTGACTCGCCGCCTATTGTTTGACGGTAACGATCAGCATTGTGAAAGATGAGCGCGAGGGTGTGGATTGCCACAGTTTCGGAAGCACGACCTCATGGACACAATTTCAACCAGTGCTAAACCTAGGCAATCGGGAGCGTTGAAATGAGTGCGAGTGACTGCGGGAGATTTGAGTTGAGTTCAAGTGAAATCAATCAAGACGAGTTCAAGTGGGGCGATTGGGACAAGGAGCCCAGTAAGAGGGGACGAATGTGGTTGCTGGTGCTTTCCCTGTCGGTCATTGGCGCGTTCATTTTGCCAGTTGCCTTTGAACCGAATTGTTTCCATTTTTGGCGCTTGCCCTGCGACTCTCAAACGAGTTGCTCATCTGTG
The DNA here is from genome assembly GCA_903864505.1 of uncultured beta proteobacterium. Taxonomy (GTDB): domain Bacteria; phylum Pseudomonadota; class Gammaproteobacteria; order Burkholderiales; family Burkholderiaceae_C; genus Allorhodoferax. Next base: position 3,002 of record CAIPGC010000113.1, read on the forward strand.
GTGTGGTGGGGTATTGGCGTGCTCTATGCGTCGCTTGGTCTAGGGAGCGCACTATTCTCGAAGCACCATTTTCGACTTGACCGGATCAAAGCGGATTCGAGCGGGTTAGCGTTGACGTATAGCTATACGCCTAGGACTTTGGATGACTATGTGGTCGTCCGGACTATACTTTCTTGGGCACAAATTGCCGAGATCGTTCCGATCGATGTAGAGGGTGAGGGTGGGCACGAATATGCAGTGGTAATCAAGCTCCGAACCAGTCTGGTCTCAGGCCAAGTCGCCGTTGAATTTGACAGACCAGACAACGGCTCAATGTTCGAAACAATCGAGCGTTTGGAAAGATACCGGACCGGCGCGGACAGCTTTGGCGGAAACAATGACCCGCTGCCCACTGAAACAGGTTCGAACCCGCGGAGAGACATTTCTACACTGGATTGCCACAGTTTCGGAATCACGGCCTCATGGACACAATTCCAACCAGTGCCAAACCTAGGCAATCGGGAGAGTTGAAATGAGTTCAGGCGAAATCGATCAAGACCAGTTCAAGTGGGGGGATTGGGAAAAGGAGCCCGGTAAAGCGGCGCCCTTGCCATGGTTTTGGCTGTGGGCACTCTACATTGCTGTGTCTCTCATTGCATTGGCATACGATGCCGGACATTTTCTTTTGACGGGGTGCCCGGATAGTTGTTCACTAGGCCTGTCCATGCTTTGGGGAGTGCCGGTGGCACTTTTTGGAATGGCACTCGCGGTTGTCAAGGGGTTCAGAATTGATCGTATCAAAGCCAATCTCAGCGGAATTTCATTGACCTACAGTTTCACACCCAAGCCGTTGGACGACTACAAAACCGTCGTGACCGACCTTTCATGGGGCGAAGTCCTAGAAATGAACGCAGACGTTGTGGCGAGCGATGGTGGGGCTTTATATGGCGTGCAGATCAAGTTGGGGACGAACCGGATTGACGGCGCGCACTCCCTATATTTCGACGTGCCAGACGAGGATTCGATGATCCAAACGATCGAGCGGTTGGAAAGATACCGGGCCGGTGCACTTGCTCATGGTCTGACTTGTTCCCCCGCGGCCCTCACCAATTCGCCCACAAGCCACGCCGCGACCGCGGTCTCAGTCTCTCCCGCGGCGATTCGCTCGGCCACCTGAATGCGAAGGGTCTTGGAGTTTGCCCACGCAATCTGTTTACATCGCTCGTGGGCTAAGCGCGCGCACAGCGTTTTCAATTCCTTCGGTATGGTTCGACCCTCGCGCGCGACGCGCCCTTGCGCGTGAACTTGCGGGAAATTGGACGAATCACAGATAGTTTTCATAAATCTGGGCGAATCGAGGCAAATAAGAAACATCCCCGGGCAAAAACTCAGTTGGCGTTAACGCTTGGAAGTAAGGCGGTTTACAGCGCGAAGGTCAAAAACTTTTGATCCCCTCCCTCCCCAAGCAGACCGGCGGGGCCGGGTAATGACTGTCGAAGGCGTCCAAGCCAGCAGTCCCATTTACCGCCGTCGTCCCAGCACGATCATCGCTTCGACGATGCGTAATCTTTCAGTTCTTTATGTTTGTTCCAAAGGGCAGTTTCGCCAACGTGTCCAAGTCTGCCCACATAAGGCCACCCGACGTATCGCGAAAACGTTTGGGAGTATCCCGCCATCGATAAGCTATGCAACAGTTGATGCTCGTCCTCGAAAATGCCGTCGAGTTGGCGCAAAGTGGCTATAAAGCGCCCCGCGATTTCCCGGTGTTGCGGCTCGACGCTGGCGCACGCATCGCGACTTAGTCCAGACACCATCGTGTCCCGTTCTTGCTCGCGCGCAAGCAGGACTTTCGAGACAACGCCAATCTGTTTCGTAAGTTCCGCCCGTTCTTCGCGGAGGTTGTCGGGAATACCTACCGAGATTGTGGTCTGTCCATTCGCAGACTTAAACGCCGCGTCGAGTACTGAGGTCGATTCGTCCGGGGCCTGACAACGGATCAGAGAATCGACCTCGGTGCGTCGGATCAGCAGTTTGTTCTTAACGCTGTTAAGTTCGGTAATTGACTCGGTAAGCGCTGAGTATTGTGGGTGCTGTGTTATCGGGATGATGGTCACGGTATGCGCCTGTAAATGTGATGTGTGCTATTTTGAGTTTTTCCCATGCAAAAGCTGATCGATGCTTGTCATGCTGCGATAGATGAAACAAGGCCCGGACTTGCTCCGGGCCTATGTTTTTTATGCATCAAGTAGTGCTGATCATTACTTCTTCCCTCGCTTTTCCGCGGAATGGATCCAAATTCAGCCCCTTTAGTTCTGGGATTTTGGCGTAGGCCACATTCCCAGCCTTCCAGTTTCAATAGGCGTTTTGCAACGAAAATCACCGGAAGTAGAACATTCCCCTCACCTAATTTGCGCGGCCAATCCCAACGCCGCAAGGACACTCAAATGAAATTCGCAGTGGCAATCACGTTCAGCGTTTCGTGTCTACTGGCGGCCTGCGGTGGCGGTGGCAGCATTACCATCAGCATTGGAAATGCTCCACCCGCGCCAATCATCAATATTGCCTTCGCTTCCCAAAAAGGTACCGTTGGAGCCGTTTCGCAGTTGAGTTGGACAACGACAAATGCCACTTCTTGCGTAGGTCAAAGCGGCCTTACGGGATCGCAACCGACATCCGGGTTGCTTAATGTCTCGCCGACAGCGGATGGGCAATTGACCTATACCATTTCTTGCACTGGTGCTGGTGGTAGTTCCAGCGCATCAGCCGTTTTGCAAGTCCCATTGAATGTCCTTGCGTCTTCGTATGAAAACGCCGCCCGTGCTGGTGAATTCTTTGGAAGCCAGACATTGCCCAATGAGGTACGCAATAGCAATTCCGTCGCTTTTGCAGATTTCTTCCAAGACGGAACGTATTCGATGGTCACACACACCCTCGATTACGCGGCAGGAAATATTGCAACCTCAACTAATTTCGGGCGGATCCACTTTTGGAAGAAAGTAAACAACTCATGGATCGACAGCACCTCTGCGCTGCTTTCCAACAATGCGGGCTGCCTTCATCCGCGCAAGGCAATTGTGGCGGACTTCAACCACTCTGGTCGTCCCAGCGTTCTGTTCGCTTGTCACGGCTACGATGCGTCACCGTTTCCAGGTGAGTCAATGCATTTGCTGCTGAGTCAGTCGAACGGAACCTACACCAATGTCACCCTGCCTCTAACCGGTTTTTTCCACAGTGCTTCTGCTGCTGACATCAACGGGGATGGCTACCCCGACATTGTTGTTACCGACAATATGACCGAAGGCAGACCCTATTTCCTGATGAACAATCGAGACGGCACTTTCACCAAAGATACTTCCCGACTTCCGCCTTCCGTCAATCAGCAACCGATATTCACCGCCGAGTTGATCGATTTTTACAACACCGGTAAATACGACGTATTTTTGGGCGGCCATGAGCAATCGGGGGCATGGCATGCGACGATCTTTCCTAACGATGGTGCTGGAAAATTCTTGACTTCATCCGCGCTCACCCTTCCTGGTCTGGCGGGATTTGGATTCCCGACCGATATCGTGTTCAAAAATGGGAATGTCTATTTGGCAAGAACAATTGACTCATCCTCCAATTTTTATGGTGGTGCGGCAATCCAGAAAATAAATTTGTCGTCCAAGGCATCCTCGTCCCTATATCAGCATTCGGTAGCCTATTCGAGTGGCACCCGTTGGATTAACTGGATCAGATCGAATAACGGGAACATCGTGAGCCTTGACTCGTTGTACGGTATATCAGTGCCTCAGTAATCAAGGTCACTCTAAGCGGTCGCGGCGCAGCGGCACTATTCGACGGTTGGCCTCCTGATCCAATTGCCGCATCACCTGTAACTTTCTCGATGGCAGCACAGTATGTTACGCGAGTTGTAACGAAGCCAGCTCCTGAATCTTCATCGTGCTGGTAGCGCCGATGCGTCCTTTCAGCACCAGTTCGCGGACCTGTTCCATGTCACCTGCCAGACTGCGATCGATCATCATTGCGGGGGAAACTGAACGTATCAGCGCCAGCACACTTTCCAGTACCGTTGAGCTCTTGAGTGGGCGCAGAAATTCGATTCCTTGTGCTGCGGCCAGCAGTTCGATGGCCACAATGTATTCGGTGTTGCGCAGCATGTTCTGCAGGCGTCTTGCTGCGAAGGTGGCCATGCTCACATGATCTTCCTGGTTTGCCGATGTGGGTAGGCTGTCGACGCTGGCCGGGTGGGCCAGGGACTTGTTCTCGGACGCAAGCGAGGCAGCGGTGACGTGCACGATCATGAAGCCCGAGTTCAAGCCCGGTTCGGGGGTCAGAAAAGCGGGCAAGCGCGAAACCACGGTATCCACCAGCATGGCTATGCGCCGCTCGGCAATGGCGCCGATTTCAGCAATCACCACGGCCAGTGCATCGGCTACCAATGCCACTGGTTCGGCGTGGAAGTTGCCACCCGACAGCAGGGTATTGGTTTCGGCAAAAACCAGTGGGTTGTCGGTGACCGCGTTGGCCTCGCGTACCAGTACCTGGGTGGCGTAACGCATCTGGTCCAGGCACGCGCCCATAACCTGGGGTTGGCAGCGCAGGCAATAGGGGTCCTGCACGCGGTCATCGCCTTCGAGGTGCGACTTGCGGATGGCACTGCCTGCAGTGAGGGCGCGGTAAGCTGCGGCGCAATCGATCTGGCCGGGCTGCCCGCGCACAGAATGAATGCGTGCATCAAACGGTCCATCGCTGCCACGGACTGCGTCCAATGTTACGGCGCCTGAAATCACTGCTGCCTCAAACAGACGTTCGGTGGCCAACAGGGCGTCGATCGCCAGCGCGGTCGACACCTGGGTTCCATTGATCAATGCGAGTCCTTCCTTGGCTGACAGGCGAATTGGTTCCAGTTGGGCCTGTTGCAGGGCCTCGAGCGCTGGCATGCGCATACCCTTGAAGAACACTTCGCCCTCGCCAATCAGCGGCAGACACAAGTGCGACAGTGGGGCCAGGTCACCGGATGCCCCAACAGATCCCTGACAGGGAACGACCGGAGTGATGCTGAGGTTGTAGAACGCGAGCAGGCGCTCAATGACGATTTCCCGGATGCCCGAAAAGCCCCGCGCCAGACTGGCTGCTTTCATCAGCAAAATCAGACGCACCACGCGTTCGGACATGGGTTCACCTACACCCACCGCATGTGACCGCAGCAGGTTGAGTTGCAGTGTTTCGAGGTCGGGCTGGGCGATGCGCTGGTTGGCCAGTTTTCCAAAGCCGGTGTTAACCCCATAGACGGCAGAACCGCCCTGGGCGGCCCGCTGCACCAGGGCCGCGCTGGCACGGATTCCGTGCAGCGCGGCCGGATCCAGCGTGACGGTGGTGGGCGTGTTGTGAAGTTGGCGCAGTTGTGTCAGCGTAAGAAGGCCGGGTTGAATAATCATTGATGGGGTATCCGGCTTTTTCAGACCGTGCCCTGGGTCAACATGGGCAGATTGAGGTGGTTGCTGTGGGCGCACTGCAAAGCGATGTCGTAGCCTGCATCGGCATGGCGCATCACACCGGTGGCGGGGTCGTTGAACAACACGCGCCCCAGCTTGTCGGCAGCATCTGCTGTGCCGTCTGCCACGATGACCACACCGCTGTGCTGCGAGTAACCCATGCCCACGCCACCTCCATGGTGAATGCTCACCCAGGTGGCTCCACTGGCGGTGTTGAGCAGGGCATTGAGCAAGGGCCAATCGCTGACTGCATCGCTGCCGTCCATCATGGCTTCGGTTTCGCGGTTGGGCGAAGCCACCGATCCGCTGTCGAGGTGGTCGCGTCCGATGACGATCGGGCCTTTGAGTTCGCCAGTCTTCACCATCTCGTTAAACGCCAGTCCGGCCAAATGGCGCTCGCCCAGGCCGATCCAGCAAATGCGTGCTGGCAGACCCTGGAAAGCGATGCGTTCTTGCGCCATGTCCAGCCAGCGCAGCAGTCCCGCATTGTTCGGAAACAGCTCTTTCATTTTTGCATCGGTCTTGCGAATATCTTCCGGATCGCCACTCAATGCCACCCAGCGGAAGGGGCCCACGCCGCGGCAGAACAGCGGGCGCACATAGGCAGGAACGAAACCGGGATAGTCAAACGCATTGGAAACGCCATAGTCCTTGGCTACCTGGCGCAGGTTGTTTCCGTAGTCCACGGTGGGAATACCCATGGCGTGGAAGTCCAGCATGGCCCGCACGTGCACAGCGCAAGACTCGCCTGCCGCTTTGGTGAGAGCAGCGTGCTGGGATGCATCCTTTTGTGCTGCCTTCCATTGCGCTACGGTCCAGCCTGAGGGCAGGTAGCCATTGATGATGTCGTGGGCGGAGGTCTGGTCCGTGACGATGTCGGGGCGAACCCCGCCGGCCTTGGCGCGCTTGACCAATTCCGGGACGATGTCGGCGGCGTTGGCGCACAGGCCGATGGACACTGCTTCCTTGCGGCTGGTGTAGTGTTGGATCATCTCCAGCGCTTGGTCCAGATTGGCGGCCTGCCTGTCGAGGTAGCGGGTGCGTAGTCGGAAATCGATTGAGCTTTGCTGACACTCGATGTTGAGTGAGCAGGCACCCGCAAACGTCGCGGCCAGGGGCTGCGCACCGCCCATGCCACCCAGACCGGCGGTCAGCACCCAGCGCCCGGACAGGTCGCCGTTGAAATGCTGGCGACCGGCTTCGACGAAGGTTTCGTAGGTTCCCTGGACAATGCCCTGTGAGCCGATGTAGATCCAGCTACCGGCGGTCATCTGGCCATACATCATCAGACCCTTACGGTCGAGTTCGTTGAAGTGTTCCCAATTGGCCCATTTTGGGACCAGATTCGAGTTGGCAATCAGTACGCGCGGCGCCCCCTCGTGGGTGCGGAATACACCGACGGGCTTGCCCGATTGCACCAGCAAGGTCTCATGGGGTTGGAGCTGGCGCAGCGAGCCAAGAATGGCATCAAAGGCGCTCCAGTTGCGCGCCGCCTTGCCAATGCCGCCGTAGACCACCAGTTCGTCGGGGTTCTCGGCCACCTCGGGGTCCAGGTTATTCTGCAGCATGCGGTAGGCTGCTTCGATTTGCCAATTGGCACAGGTGAGCTTCGAGCCGCGGGGTGAGCGCACCGGTCGTGCCGTGCTGCTGAGAAAGTTGTTGTTGGAGAGGTCAGACATAGGCGGCTCCTGAAATATCTTGGTGAGCGGATGGTACTTGTCTATACAACTTGTGTCAACAGGACTAAAATGGGAGCTATGTCACTTCCGGTCTACGTTCAGGTCAAAGCCTTTATCAAGGCGCACATCAGCAACGGGGAATGGAAGCCGGGGGATCCGGTGCCCAGTGAGGCGGTGTTGATGCAACAGTTTGGTCTAAGCCGCATGACCGTAAACCGGGCCCTGCGCGAGCTTACCTCGGAGGGCATGGTGACGCGGGTCCAGGGTTCAGGCACGTACGTGGCAGAACTGCACCGTATTTCCTCCAACCTCACCATCCGTGACATTCAGGAGGAGGTGGTCGAGCGTGGCCACGTGCACACCACGCGGGTTCTGTTGACACAAGCCGAGAAGGCCGGCGCCGATGTGGCGGGCAGTCTGGGGCTGAGAACTGGCGCCAAAGTGTTTCACAGTATTCTGGTGCACTCGGAAAACGGGGTGGCGATCCAGCATGAGGATCGCTACGTCAACCCGGCCGCTTCCCCTCGCTACCTGGAAACCGATTTCAGCCTGACCACACCCACGCGCCACTTGCTGGCAGAAGCGCCCCTGACCGAGGCCAGTTACTCGATTGAGGCTTGCCTGCCTACCGCAGAGCAAGCCACGCTTTTGAATATTGCGCCAAGCGAGGCATGTCTGGCGATGGTGCGCCGCACGGTCAGCGGTCCCCATGTGGCCAGCCTGGTTCGCCTGGTTTATCCGGGCTCGCGCTACAGTTTTGCGGGAAGGTTTCAGGCATGAACTGGACTATTGTGAGCCTCGACGATGTGGCCGCCAGCCCATGGCGCAACGGCGGCGGGGTTACCCGGGAGTTGGGCGTGTGGCCTGCGACGCAAGACTGGATCTGGCGCATGTCGGTGGCCGAGGTGGCTGCCAGCGGGCCGTTTTCGCATTTCGAGGGTATTGAGCGCTGGTTTGCGGTGTTGCGGGGTGCCGGAGTCTGTCTTGATGTCGACGGAGCCGTTCATACCCTGACCGCCAGCGATGCCCCCTTCCAGTTCGACGGTGGGGCAGTTACCGAGTGCACGCTGCTGCAGGGGGAGACTCGGGATTTCAATCTCATGGTCAGAAAAAAAGCTGCCTCGGCACACATGGAGCGCATATGCGGAGACTTTGGGACCACGTTGAGTGCTTCTAAAATGATAGCTGTTTACGCAATGGAATCGGGCGCTACCATTCAATTTTGTCAAGAACAGACGGTGCTCAAGGCGAACACGCTGGCCTGGAGCACGGCGCCGCCTGGTGCCGATATTCAGGTCGAGTCCGAGCAAGCGTTATGGATGGAAATGTCGGTATGAGCCTGCAACTGTGGTCCAACTGCCGTGCAGCAACCCTGCGGTCCGATGCGTCCGGGTCCTATGGCCTGATCGAGGACGCGGCGCTGGTCGTGCAGGGGGAGTCTCTGGCCTGGGTTGGGCCTCGTGCCGAACTCCCGTCAGCTTTGCTGGGACGCTGCACGGTGCACCACGATGCTGGCGGCGCATTGGTGACGCCGGGCCTGATCGACTGTCACACCCACCTTGTTTATGGTGGCGATCGCGCGCAGGAGTTTGAAATGCGTCTCAACGGTGCCAGCTACGAAGAGATTTCGCGCGCCGGTGGGGGCATTGCGTCTACGGTGCAGTCCACGCGTTCTGCCAGTGCCGCGGAATTGCAGCGCAGCAGTGCCAAGCGTCTGGAGCAACTGATGAACGAGGGTGTCACCACCATCGAGATCAAATCGGGCTACGGCTTGGCGCTGGAGCACGAGCGCAAAATGCTGATGGTGGCGCGCCAGTTGCCGCAATGCCATTCAGTTGAGGTACGTACCACGTTTTTGGGGATGCACGCCATTCCCCCTGAATTTGACGGACGCCCCGACGAATATGTTGATGCGGTGCTGCAAATGCTGTCAACTTTGCACAACGAGGGACTGGTCGACGCGGTGGACGGCTTTTGCGAGCGCATTGGCTTCAATACACAGCAGATGGAGCGGGTGTTCGCTGCGGCGAAGGCATTGGGACTTCCGGTAAAGTTGCACGCTGAACAACTCAGTGACAGCGGCGGTGCGCAACTCGCTTCCCGCTACGGTGCCTTGAGTTGCGACCACCTGGAGTGGCTCTGCGAAGATGGCGCGCGTGCCATGGCTGAAGCCGGCACGGTTGCGGTGCTGTTGCCAGGAGCCTATTACTTTCTGCGCGAAACACGGCTACCGCCGATGGACTTGTTGCGCCGGCACGGGGTGCCCATGGCTATCTCTACCGACAGCAATCCTGGCAGTTCGCCCTGTACCTCACTGTTGCTAATAATGAACATGGCGTGCACGCTGTTTCGGCTCACGCCCGAGGAGGCGCTTGCGGGCGTGACGCGCAATGCGGCGCGGGCGCTGGGTCTGAACGACCGGGGCGTACTTGCCGCGGGCAGGCGCGCTGATTTTGTGCTGTGGGATGCGAAGCGCCCAGCGCAGTTATGCTACGCGCTGGGCAGCAACCCGCGTCTTAAAACGGTATTCAAGGGGCAACTGGTATGACGACGCAAACCACTCATACACTGGTGCAGGGCAGGGTGCCGTTGCTGGTGAGCATGCCGCACATTGGCACCGATATTCCCGATTCTTTGCGCGCACGGTATGTGCCACGGGCACTGGCTGTGGAAGACACGGACTGGCACCTCCCGCGACTCTATGATTTTCTTCCGACGATGGGCGCGAGTGTCTTGTCTGCTCAATTTTCGCGTTATGTGATCGACCTCAACCGACCGCCGGACGACGCCCCGATGTACCCCGGCGCGTCCAATACCGAGCTGTGCCCCACGCGGTTTTTCACCGGGGAGGCCCTCTACCTGCCGGGCATGGAGCCGGCACCCGAGGAACGCGCTGCACGGCGCTCGAGCTATTGGCAGCCATACCACGATGCACTGGCGGGCGAAGTGGCGCGCCTTAAGGCGGAGTTTGGGTACGTTCTGTTGTGGGATGCACACAGCATCCGCAGTGAGATTGCCTGGTTGTTTGAGGGCCGATTGCCAGACCTCAACATCGGAACCGCAAGTGGGGCCAGTGCGCATGCGACCCTAACCGATGCGGTTGTCAATGCCTGTACCAGCTACCCGCAGTTTTCCACAGCCGTGAACGGTCGTTTCAAAGGTGGCTACATCACGCGCCACTACGGGTATCCGGAAGGCAACATCCACGCCGTTCAGTTGGAGATGTGCCAGAGCCTGTACATGCAGGAGTCGAGTCCCTTCGCTTACGCCGAAGAGCGGTCCCGGCGTATTGCACCTTTGTTGCAACAAATGATAGCAAGCGCCCTGAACGCTTGCGTAGGTTGCTATGAAAAATGAAGCACTGAGTTACTTAGCCCGCCACGCCTGGGTCGGTGGCGCATGGGCGCAGGACGTTCTGCTGGGCGTGGCCAAAGATGGACTCTGGAGTCAGGTGCAGGTGAATGCCACGGCACAGCAGCAAGCCGGGGCGATGGTGTTGAACGGGCCGGTGTTGCCGGGGCTGGTCAATGCCCACAGCCACGCCTTCCAGCGTGCCATTGCGGGTCTGGCCGAGCGGCGCAGCGCAGGTGCGCCGGCATCTGACGACTTCTGGAGCTGGCGTGACCGGATGTATTGCGCGGCCAACCGGATAAACCCGCTGCAACTCGAAACCATTGCTTGCCAGCTCTATTCCGAGTTGCTGGCAGGGGGCTACACGCACGTATGTGAGTTCCACTATCTGCACAACGATTTGGATGGCAGCGCGTACGCAAACCCGGCCGAGATGTCGCTGGCGCTGGTGCGTGCCGCCCGGCGTACCGGCATCGGTTTAACGCTTCTGCCCACCCTGTACATGCGCTCCGGATTTGACACAAACGCATTGCGAGACGACCAGCGCCGCTTTGCCTCCACGCCCGATAGCATTGTCCGCGTCGTCGAGGCAGTCCAGCACCAGGCGGCCGGTGATGCAACTATCAACGTCGGAATCGCGCTGCATTCTCTGCGGGCGGTTGCACCCACTGCACTCAATGAGCTCGCCGCGTATGCCCAGAGCAACCGTTTACCGGTGCATATCCATATCGCCGAACAAGTGCAGGAAGTGGCCGACTGTGTTGCCCATACCGGTCTACGTCCGATTGAATGGCTGCTGACCCATGCGGCAGTCGACGCTCGCTGGAATCTGGTACATGCCACCCACACCACCGCTGATGAGCTTGCAGGGGTGCAGCGTGCGGGTGCGTCAATCGTTATCTGCCCCACCACCGAAGCCAATTTGGGAGACGGTGTATTTGATCTGCCGGGCTATGCCGGCGTTGGCGGGAACTGGTCGATTGGCTCGGACAGCCACGTTACCCGCACCTGGACTGAAGAGCTGCGATGGCTGGAGTATTCGCAGCGCCTGAGCCTGCGCAAGCGCAACGTGGCAGCGCAGGTGCTACAGCATGCAAGTTCGGCGGCCGGTATGTTTGAGGCGGCACTTGCCGGGGGCAGGCCGGCGACCGGACAGGCACTTGCTGGGATCGCCGTGGGGCAACGTGCGGACTTTGTGGTGCTGGCACCGCAGTTACCGGCCCTGCTCGGCATTGCGCCCGACGAGGTTCTGGATGCTGTGGTCTTTTCAAGCCCAGGGCGTGACGCGGACTCGGTGTTCGTGGCTGGCACGCGGGTGGGTGTGGAACACCAGGAGGCGGCGAAGGCGTTTGCGCAGGTCATGGGCGAAGTCTGGAATGGGTACAAACGCTAGTTGGCAGCAGCCGGTGTGCCGGGTTAAGCTGTTGCAATCAGAGTTGTCTCAACCCCTGCGCGTTTACGCGCAACCCACCTTTCAACACCCACCACCGTGAATCCTATTCGCCTCAACCCCCTGGACGCCGCCTGGATAGTTACCGAAACGCGTGCGACACCCAACCATGTCGGTGGCCTGCTGCAGTTCAAGCTGCCCGACGCTGCTCCCGAGGATTTCATGCGCAAGATGATGGCCGAGTTTCGCGGTCATCGTGAGTTCATGCCGCCCTGGAACCAGCGCCTGAAACATTCCTTCAGTCTCAATCCGATGCGAATGTGGGTACAGGACGACAACATCGACCTGGAGCACCACGTGCGGCACGCAGCATTGCCCTGGCCCGGCGGCGAGCGTGAACTGGGCGAATTGGTGGGGCGCCTGCAAAGCACGCCGCTGGATCTCTCGCGCCCACCATGGGAGTGCACCATCATCGAGGGACTGGAAGGGAACCGCTTTGCGCTGTTTATCAAGATGCACCATTCGCTGATTGACGGCATCAGCGGCGTGAAGCTTTTGCAGCAGGGTATGTCGGCCGACCGCGCCAAGAGCATGCATTTGCCACCGTTCTGGGCCTCGGGCAAGGAGCCACGCCCCACAGCGGCGCGCAAGCGCCCTGAGGCCCTGGTGCCGACCGTCACTGCCGCCATTGCCGGGGCGGTGCAGGAGTTGCGCGTTCAGGCCGCCACCTTGCCCCAACTGGTTGGCGCTTTTGGACAGATGATCAAGCAGGCGGTCGCGCCCGAAGTCCGTATGGCGCTGCCCTTTGCCGCACCGCGCTCGGTGCTCAATGGCCGGGTGCGGGAAAAGCGCCGCTTTGCCACCCAGCAGTTTTCTCTGGCGCGCATGAAGGCGTTGGCTGCTGCTGCAGAGTGCACGCTCAACGACGTGGTTCTCGCCATGTGCGGCAGTGCCTTGAGGCGCTTTCTGGAGGAACGTGGCAGCCTGCCAGAGAAGCCCTTGACGGCGGGCATCCCGGTGTCGGTGAGGCCCAAGGACGACGACCGCAATGGCAACGCCATCACCTTCATTGTGTCGACACTGGGTACCGACATTGCCGATGTGCGCGAGCGCCTCGCTGCCATCCGCCAATCTGTCAAGCTCGCCAAGGAGCACGTCCAGAGTCTGCCTCGTCAGGCCATGATGCAGTACACCGTGTTGCTGATGGCCCCCACCATCCTCACGCTACTCACCGGCATTGGGGGTCGTACCCGACCCATGTTCAACATCACGATTTCCAATGTTCCCGGCCCGGAGACACCGCTGTATTTCCGAGGCGCAGAGATGGTTGCCTCTTACCCCGCGTCCATCGTGACCCATGGCCAGGCCCTCAACATCACCTGCCAGAGCTACGCCGGGTTCATGAACTTCGGTTTTACCGGCTGTCACTCGTCCATGCCCAGCATGCAGCGACTGGCGGTCTATACCGCGGAAGCGCTGGCGGAACTGGAGGCAGCGTTTCTGCCGGTAGCCACACCACGCAAAACGCGACCGGCTCCCAAACCCAAAGCAGCTGTCGCGCTCAAGCGTGCGGTGAAAGAAAAGACGGTGTAGCCTTGCACGAGATGGTCAAGTTCGTGCCCAATGTTGACGTTCAGCGCTGCATCGTGTATCGCGGCCATGCAGCGAAACAACGACCCCTAACAATCGTGCACCCAAGATGGGCGCAGAGTGCGTGCCTTCACCGTGCCTATTTCAAAAAAACATTCACCAATCCAAGGTGCAACTGATCCGGCGACACGGGCTTATGCAGTAAGGGAATGTTGCTGTTAAGTGCCTCGCGCAACCGGTCGGGTGCGGTGTCACCGGTGATCAGCAAGGCCGGCAAACTCTGACCCAAGACAGCACGCAAGGCGGCGATCGCCTCCAGGCCTGTGCGTTGATCACGCAAACGGTAATCGCTGATGACGACATCCGGTACATGCTTTCCTGCCAAAACCAGCGCCTCTTCAATGGAGTCTGCCGCCTCCACCACACAACCCCAATCGCGCAGCAGATGCAGGGTGCCGGTGCGCACTGATTCGTCGTCATCGACCACCAACACCCGCACATTGGTCAACTGTCCGTCGTGCTGCGGCAGCACCAAGGCGTTGTCAACGCAGACACCGGTGGTCAGCGGCAATGTCAGTCGAAACATACTGCCACGCCCCGGCTTTGAATCGAGCAACAAAGGGTGGCCCAGCGTACGGGCCAGCCCCTCGACAATCGACAGCCCCAGGCCCAGTCCCTTGCGCCGATCGCGCTCCGGGTTGCCCAGTTGGTGAAATTCACGAAACACTTCAGTCTGATGGGCCGGCTCAATGCCAATGCCGGTGTCCCAGACCTCCAGCACCACATGGCCTTTGCGCTGACGGCAGACCACCAAAAGCCCGCCCCTGTCGGTGTACCGTATGGCATTGGAGACCAGATTGCGCAAGATCAATTCAATCAGGGCCGGGTCCGAATCCGCTGCCAACGCAGTTTCGCGGGAGCGGTAATGCAAGCCCTTGGCATCTGCCTGCCGCGCAAACTCGCGCTCGATCTTGTTCAGCAGCGGTTGCAAGCGAAAGGACACCACATGCGGCTGCACCACGCC
>CAIPGC010000114.1 GCA_903864505.1 uncultured beta proteobacterium
AGTTCAAATCGACGACGCTATCGAGGCCGACCGCGTGTTCACCATGCTTATGGGCGATGAAGTCGAGCCACGTCGGGACTTCATTGAAACGAATGCCTTGCGTGCCGGGAATATCGATGTGTAGTATTTGTAGGGGTGAGCAAAGTTTTGCCGATGTGGAGGCAAAGTCTTGCCTTTTCTTTACAAAATGTTACAAGCTCAAGTGTTTAATAGTGATCGAATGCGTGCTGTGAACTAACAACCGTGAAGAAGGGGAAACCGATGAATGCCTTGGCCTTGACAACTTTTCGCTTTGATCCGGACACCTGCATTCCGCAGGCACAGCCAAAACTTAAGGGTGCAGTCACTCTCGAGTCTTCTGCCTTAGACGTGATGACTGACTTGGCTGTTATCAAGGCCGAGACCATTGAGCCCAAAGTGACGCTTCGGGACGCTGAACAGGTCATGATCAATCGTGGGGTACGCGCCCTCTTTGTGACTTCAAATTTTCCATGCATCGATGGTTTGGTGACTGCGACAGACATCCTGGGGGAAAAGCCGCTGAAACTCGTTACGCAGGGAATCGCCAAGTTTCAGGACTTGACAGTGCTGGATGTGATGACTGATTTGTCGCATCTGGACGTTGTTGATTACGATGAGGTCAAGAACGCCTTAGTCGCCAATCTGGTGGCAACGTTTGCGAAACTCAAATGCACGCACATCCTGGTGGTCCAAGCCGCAAAAATACAGGGTCCCGCTCGCATTCGCGGTGTTATTTCGCTCACTCAGTTGGAACGACAACTGTCAAGCAAAGCCACCGGTTGGTGAAGCAGCCCGCGCATACCAGGACAAATCGGAAATCCCCATGCCACTGATCTTCACACTGTTTGTACGGCTGATGATGTTGGATCGGTAAACGAAGGCTCTCTAAACAAGACGCTGACGATGGTTCCGATTCCCTCAGCGCCCTCTTCAAGACGTATGCTGGCGCCGTGAAGTTCAGCAATACGCTGGCAAATCGACAATCCGAGTCCGGTCCCTGATTGTGTTTGACCGGCCAGTCTAACAAAGCGTTCGAACACACGTCCACGCTGTTCGACAGGAATGCCGGGGCCGTTATCGGCGACCTTGACATACAAGGTCTGACGGTCAGAACTGACCGTCGCGCAGATCGTACCGTCGCGCTGGGTGTAACGAATGGCGTTGTCGACCAGATTGGACACCAACATGGACACCATATCGGCGTTGCCTGAAAGTGCCGGCAAATCAGGCTGCACCGATAGTTCCAGAGTTTGCGCTCGTTGCAAAGCTAAAGGAGCCAAGTCAGCGCAAGCATCCTGTACGATCCGCCCGAGATCAAAGGGCGTTGGATCAGGCAAGGACTGGTGTGGATCAAGTCGGGCCAGGGTTAGCATCTGAGCCATGAGGCGAATGCCACGCTCAACACCGCGCTGCAGATTGTCCAGTGCCGTCTGGCGCTCCGCCTCAGTTTCCGCCGATCGAGCCACGTACACCTGTGCCTGAATGGCTGCAAGAGGTGTCCGCAACTCGTGGGCCGCATTGGCGGTGAAACGTCGCTCTCCATCAAGACTGTTGGACATGCGATGCAGCAGTCTGTTCAGTGCGACCACCATGGGTAGCACTTCCGTCGGAGCCGTTGATTCACTAATAGGCAGCAAATTGTCGGGTTTGCGTGCTTCAATTTCATTGGTCAATCGATTGAGCGGATTGAGACCACGGTTGATGGAAAACCATAACAAAACGATCAACACCGGCAAGCCCAGTGCCAGTGGACTGGCAACTTGTAGAGCAATGCTTCGCACAAGTCTGTTGCGTAACTCGTAATCCTCCGAGACCACAATTCGATAATCATTATGGCGGTCCCAGACAGCGAAATGCTTCCACACCTGACCTTCCTCGTCTGTTGATTCGGACAAGCCATCTCGTGAAGTCATGGCTGTAACCGGAGCATTAGCAGATCGCAGAAGCAGTTGTCCATCTTTGTCCCAAATCTGGTAACGCAGATTTCTCTCGTACTGGGAGTACATGGACTCCATTGAGCCTGCAATGGCTGCGGAAGTTGGGTTATCGGGAGATGCGCCAGAGTTGCCCGCCGATGATCTGATTCTTAATAATCGGTGCGGCAATTCGGGCCATTCAGAAAAAATTTTGCTGAGGGGGGGTGAATCACTTTTCAGAGGTAACGATGCGAAATCGTCTTCGTCTGGATCCGTTACCCGCAACAACGCCAAACCGGTCTGTGCCAGATGTACGTCAAAAAGTTCATAGATTTCATCCACCCCGTCGTGAATGGTCAGCCAGGCAATCGCCCCTGAATACAACACACTCACCGCGATCAGCGCGATCAGCAGCCGTTGACCGAGAGAGCGGTGTTGCAAACTGACTACCGCTCTTGTTTGACGATGGTGTAGCCAACGCCGCGAATCGTGTGCAATGTCGCAGCGCCAATCTTCAGTCGCAAATTATGGATGTGGACCTCAATGGCATTGCTATCCACGCTGCTGCCCTTCCAGCCATACATGGACTGCTCAAGCTGTCCGCGTGTCAGGACTCTGCCTGCGCCCTCCATAAGAGCCTGCAAAACACTGAACTCGCGCTTGGAGACTTTCACCACTGCGCCATCTTTGGTCAGGGTGTGCGTATCCAGGTTGAGTTTGAGTGGCCCCGCGCATAGGGTCCCACTACTGTGCCCGCTGCGTCGAATCAGGGCACGTATACGTGCCACCAATTCTTCCATTTCCGCGGTTTTTGCAAGGAAATCATCGGCGCCGCATTCGAAGCTCTTAACCTTGTCTCGCGTGGTGTCGGCTGCTGTCAGGATCAGCACGGGGACAGGGTTGTGGCGCGCCCGAATTTCGCAAAGCACCTCGATGCCGTTGATTGTGGGGAGGCCAATATCCAGCACCAGAGCGACGAATTCTTCCGCCTCAAGCTTATCCAGTGCCGTGGCACCGTCTTTGACCCAACTCACGTCAAACCCGGCTTTGCCCAATGCAGCCCGAAGGCCCGCGCCCAACAGCGCGTCGTCCTCAACCAATAGCACTCGCATCGTCATCTGCCCAAGCTCGGGTTCATGTCACTCAGATTATTTCTGGATTTGCATATTTCCAACACAGTAAATACCCGAGTGCACAGGCACAGCACATCAAGCTCCGCGAGTAAAAGAGATTAATTGCCGAGTAAATCACTGCGGCATTCTTAATCTTGTCTTCTATTTCTTAATGAATTTTTCAGATGCTTTGCGTACTGTCGGCTACTTAACGACCAATCGATGCAGGCATTGATTGAATTGGATGCAACCGGGCAATAGGAAATTCAAGCATGGCTAAACAATGTTCCGTCTCATACTTGCGGTTATGTGCGGCGGCTGTGGTGGCTGCGTTCCTGGGTCTGCTGGCAACCCAACCAGCGTCTGCACAAGCCGACATCATGGCGAGTGCCAGAAATGTGGGAGAGCAACGCTGCGTCGAGTGCCACGATACCGAGAAGGCGCTGTTCGGCCATACGCAGCATGCAAAGGCATTCCGAGAGAATCCCCGCAATGACACAGAAAAGGCAGTCTGCGAAGCCTGCCACGGTCCGGGCTCCCTGCACGTGCTCGACACCGCCAACAAGTCCAAGATCATCGGTTTTACCAAGGAATGGGGCACCGCCATAGAAAAGCAGAACGCCCAGTGCCTGAACTGCCACCAGGGCGGCCAGCGCTTGCACTGGCCGGGCTCGATCCATGCTACCAACAAGCTGGGTTGTTCGGACTGCCACAACCCGATGGCGCGCTTTTCCGCCAACGGCCTGATGAAGAAAGCCAGCGTTACCGAGACCTGCCAGACCTGCCACCAGCAGCAACGCGCCGAATTCCGCAAGAAGAGCCACATGCCGGTGCCTGAAGGCAAGATGACCTGTGTCGACTGCCACAACCCGCACGGCACCAGCGGCAAGCGCCTGCTTAAAGCCGACAGCGTCAATGACCTGTGCTACACCTGCCACGCCGAAAAGCGCGGCCCCTTCCTGTGGGAACACGCTCCGGTGCGTGAAAACTGCATGAACTGCCACTCGCCGCATGGCTCCAACGCCGACAAACTGCTGGTGCAGACGCGACCCTTCCTGTGCGCGGGTTGCCACAGCACAACCGGCACCATGGGTCACGCGGTGTGGGGAAACAACACGCTGGGCAATACCGCTACGGCGAACTCACCCATCAATTTGAATGGGGGTGCTTTAGGAAACGCACCGAGCAAGCGCATGACGGGCCGCTCGTGCGAAAACTGCCATACCACCATTCACGGCAGCAACAGCCCTTCCGGCGCTCGCTTCCAGCGTTGACCTGAAAACGGAGATACAGCATGAATCAGTTCAATACTCTCGCAAGCACTTCCGTGAGCCCCCGTCGCCGTATCAGACTGCTGGTGAGTTGCATCGGCATGGCGCTCGCCCAATGGGCACCCGGCCTGGCGTTGGCCGACTCCGCAGTGGGCGTGGACATGGCCAACGGCAACGCACTCAATCCCCCGGGTCGCTCTACGGTGCCCCTGCCGGTGTCAGAAGACTCGATGGACACCATTCACCGTTCGCCCACCGGTCAGCTCTACGGTCAACCGGTCGATCGCGAAAGCAACGAGGTTCACAAGACCGATGGCGGCTGGACCTACTCCGGCAGCGTCGAGGCCGGTGCGATGGGAGGCGACGCTGCAACCCGGAATGCCTTGTATCGCAAGTACAAGGATCTGAAGAACGGTGCCAGCCTGAACTATTTCGAGTTTGATGCAGACAAAGCCGACACCGCAAATTTCCTGTCGGTCTTCGGTGGCGGCACCGGACAGAGTGACCAGTTCTATGGGCTGCGAATGGGCCGCTACAACGACTGGAAGCTCAACCTCTTTTACAGCGAGACGATGCACGTCTTCTCGAACAACTGGAAGTCGCTGTTCAGTGGCGAAGGTACCGGCGAACTGACGACCGGGCTTGCCAAGCCCACGGCGGTGACAACGGCCTTGACCGTAGGAACCGCCAGTGGCGCGACATTGCCCAACGGCCAGATCTATGTCGGCCCCACGGTGGCCGCTGCCACCAACTGCTCTGCCACTCTGCCCTGCTGGAGCTATGACGGCAAGACCTACCAGAACGGCTTCGCACTGGCGGCCATCAATGGCATTACCGGCACACCCAATGCAACGACCGGCGTGATGCCCACTTCCGGCACCACGCCACAGTCGAACATTGCCAAGGCGATCAGCGACAAGCTTGCCACAGTGCCAGAAAGTGAGCTCAGTCTGGTACGTAAAAAAGCCGGTGTGCGCTTTGACAAGACCTTCACCGATTACTGGAAAGGCTACGCCAGCTACACCCTGGAGGATCGCAAGGGCGCACGTCCCTTCGCCATGAACGAGGGCAATATTTCTACAGAAATCGCAGAGCCCATTGACTACCAGACACATGAGTTCCTGACCGGCCTGCAGTACGCTGACTCGCTCACCCAAATGAACCTGCGCGCCTCGGCCTCGCTGTTTCATAACGGCATCGACACGCTCAACGTGCAGTACCCGTTCCTGATGGCAGCATCGCCTTTGGGCGGCATTCAGACCGCAACCTACGACCTCTACCCGGACAACAACGCCTTCAACCTCAAAGGCGAATTTGCCCGATCACTACCCGACTTTTACAAGGGTCGCTTTAACGCAAGTCTTGCCTTTGGCAGCAGCCAACAAAACAACGACCTGCTGTCCCCGCTATCGACCGCCCAAAACCGCGACCTGACTGCCAACGGCATTACCGCGTTTGGCGGCACCGCCAACTCGGGCTACGCAACCGGCGCCGCCCTGGTGTCCAACTGGAACACCACAGCCGCACTGAGCCAGTTGACTGCCAAGCAGCGCATCGACACGAAGCTGGCCGATCTGGGCCTTTCGATGCGACCCACCGACGATCTCAGCCTCAAGGGCACAGCGCGCTATTACGACTCGTCCAACAAGGGCGGCTACACCGCCTACAACCCGCTCACCGGGCAGTTTGGCCGTGGACCGGTTGACGGCAATGCGGGTATGGACATGATTGTTGGCCTGCGCTCCGGAGCGACTTCCGGAACCGCCGGAAGCTGTTACATACCGCCAGGCTTTACCGCCACCGCAGCCTGCTACTTCGGTGTCACGCCCAGCGGGGCCACGGCTGTCGCCAATGGCTCCAACATCCCGGTATACGGCCAGGCGCGCTCGACCCAGCAAATCAACTACGGCTTGTCAACCGACTATGACCTGACACGCACCAGCAGCCTCAATGCTGCGTTGGAGCGCGAAGAGTTCACTCGCGATTTTCGCGAGCGTGACAAGACCTGGGAGAACAAGATCAAGCTGGGCTATGTCAACCGCTCACTGGGCGACGCCACCTTGCGTGCCTCAGTGGAAAACGACAGCAAGCGCGGCAGCGTTTACAACTACCGCACTTTTGCAGACCTGGGCACCGGCCTGCCGGGGCTGGACCCGGCCACCCAAGTCGCCAACGCCGGCACGCAGGGGTATCTCCCGTTCAGTCCTGCCGGAGGAACCGCTGTCAACATCGTCAACCTGTTCAACCGCTACTCGTACTACTTCCGAAAATACGACCAGGCCGACCGCGACCAGAACATCATCAATGCACGTCTGAACGTGATGGCGCGTGACGACCTGGACGTGGGGGCTGTGATCCAGTTCAAGGACATCCATTACCCGGATGCGTTCTACGGCCTGGAGAAAGACACCCAGACCGCACTAACGCTGGACTTCAACTACCAGCCGTCGTCGGGCACTAACTTCTCGGCCTTCTTCTCCCACCAGCAGGGCGACAAGAAGATGCAGATGAACTCGGGGGTCGCACTGTCACCGGTAGTGAATACCTGCACCGCTGCCAATCTGACGCTGTACGGTTACTCTGCCTGCTCTGACAACGTCAACGGTGCTGGCGGCACACGCCCCCTCTCCGATGCCTGGACCATGAGCACCGATGACCGCAGCGATGTGCTCGGACTGGGCATGCAGACCACCTTGGGCACGATGCGCTTTGGCGTGGATTACACCTACTCCCTGAGCAGCACCGCCATCAACTACAGCTATGGCGATACCGCCCTGAGCGGCGTTGCGGCCACGCAAGCTGCAGCGGCCGTGATTGCCGGATCGGCACTGCCCAACATGACGTTTGCACAGCAGACGCTGAGCTTGAACCTTCTGATTCCGGTGAACAAGAAGATTTCCATTCGCCTGTTTGACCGCTTTGAAATGGGTGATGTCAAGGACTGGCATTACGACGGCGTGATCCAGGGTGCGGTAGCCAACTACGACAGCGGAACCTTGCTGCTCGATGGTGGCCCGCAAAGCTACCGCGCCAACGTGGTCGGCGTCTTCGTTCAGATCAAGCTGTAAGCCCCCACGCACCACAGCACAGGAGACACTAAATTGAAGCACCATTTTTTTGGCACACAATTCGTTGCAGCCCTGGCCCTGGGCCTGGCACTTGCTGCCCCGGCACTGGCCGAAGACGCACAGACCATTGCCACCACGGTCTGTGCAGCATGCCATGGCCCGGATGGCAACAGTGCCATCCCGATGTTTCCAAAAATCGCCGGACTCCAGGAAGCCTACATCGTCAAGCAACTGCGCGATTTCCAGACCGGAAGACGCAAGAGCGACATCATGGCCCCGGTAGTAGCCGCCCTGAAACCCGAGGACATTGCTCCAATAGCCGGATATTTCAGCCAGCAAAAGCTCAAGCCTGGGGAGGAAGCGGACAAGAAGTCTGCATCCATTGGAAAACTAATATTTTTCGACGGGAACGAGGAGACCGGTGTTCCGGCTTGTGTTGGTTGCCATATGCCGTTGGGCGCAGGGCAGCTGATTTATCCGCGCATCGGGGGCCAGCATGCAATGTACGTAAACCAGCAGTTGAAAAACTTTGCAAGCGGTGAACGCAGCAACGACGTGAGCCGCTTCATGCGTGTGGTGGCCAAGCGCATGAGCGAAGAAGAGATTCAGTCGGTGGCGGACTATCTGGCCTCACTCGGCGTCAAATAGCGTTCAGTTCAATCAGGAAATATGCGTATGAAGAAATTTCTAGCC
Organism: uncultured beta proteobacterium; assembly: GCA_903864505.1. Lineage (GTDB taxonomy): Bacteria > Pseudomonadota > Gammaproteobacteria > Burkholderiales > Burkholderiaceae_C > Allorhodoferax. The sequence continues at coordinate 8,082 of CAIPGC010000114.1, forward strand.
TCCCTGTCTCTGGTATTGCTGCCAGCCTTTGCCCTGGCGCAGACCCCCGCGTGGACCGATCTCAGGGGCGAACTCAAGGATGCCCTGGAGGCCAAGGGCGACCCTGCGCGCGGCAAGGCCGCGTTTGTGCCGTGCGAAGGATGCCACCGCGGCGATGCAACGGGCCGACCCAGCGGCGCCTATCCGCGTCTGGCCGGTCAGCACGTGCGGGTGCTGGTCAAGCAGATCACCGACATCCGCGCCGGCCGGCGCTCTGTTTCCAAGATGGAGCCGTTCATCGACGACCATGTGCTGACGCCCTTTGACATTGCCGACATTGCGGTATACCTGCAGGCGCTACCGGTTTCAGCGGGCAACGGCAAGGGACCAGGAACCGGTCTTGAACGGGGCAAGCAACTGTATGACAAGGATTGTGCTCAATGCCATGGCGCCAAGGGCGAAGGCGAGGCGCTCAAGTTTTACCCCATGGTTGCGGCACAACACTATCGATATTTGTTGCGCGAAGTAACGTTCATCCGCGATGGTGACAGGCGCAACTCGAATCCGGACATGGTGAGAGTTATCAAAGACTACAAGTCCGCAGACTTGGAAGCGGTGGCCGACTATATGGCCCAGCTTGCTCCACCTCAGAAGTGAATTGCGACTGTGATTGCTCGCCGAGTGCGAAGTCGTTAATTCAGTAATTGGCTGGAACGCGCGCTCTGTCGATTGTTGCCCGGAGCGCGACGTGCTACTGGAGAGTCGAACCAGTCGCAAACGTCAAGCTACCAGGAGCCCTGTCCCAAGTGCATTGAAGTTTCTAAGCAGCACATAGACACCGGTTCCCACCAGAATACTCAACAAGGCATTCTTGCTGCGCCATTGCAATAGCGCTACCAGTGCAACAGCAAGCAACTCTGGCCACGGCCCCTCCGGGTCCTCCGTTGCCTTACCTACCGCGGAGTGGAATAAAAGAAGCGTCATGATCGCCAAGGGCAGGAACTGCCCCAGGCTCGACACGATAGGGTGTTGATGCAGCCACCGGCTTGCTACAAAGGGGAGCGCCCGCAGCACAAAAGTCACGGTACCCATGGCGGCAATCACACCCAATACATAGGAGCTCTCAATCACCCGTCTTCTCCTGGGCCACCCCGTTCGCCCTGCCCTGCAAGACAACCGCGGTCGCAACACTCAGCGCGATGGCGACCAACAAGGCGTGCTTGGCTGTAATGAGGTAGGCCACTGGGTACGCGGCTAACGCCACCCACAAAGGTCTCGCACTTTTTCTGGAGCGCCATTGCTCCACCGTCAGCACACAAAAAAGGGCCACCAAGGCAAAGTCGAGTCCCACCAGCGTGACCTGTGCCTGGGCGCCAATTACCGCCCCGATGGCACTGCCCAGCACCCACCAGGTTTGGTTCAAGAACGTCACCAAGAGCATTTGGTTGTGGCTGCTTTCCTCCGGCATGGTGGTGACGACCGAGTACGTCTCATCCGTCAGTCCAAAAACCAGATACCAACGAAGCAACCTGCCTTGAGGCAACTTGTTGAACAAAGACAGGCCGTAAAAAACATGCCGCAGGTTGACAATCAGGGTCGCAAGAGCAATGGTGCCAACCGACATCCCGGCTGCAATCATCGGGATCATCATGTACTGCGCGGCCCCCGCAAATACGAAAATGCTGGCCAGTACAGCCAGCCACCAGGACGCACCGGCCTGGACAAACAGGAAACCAAAAACCGTTCCCAAGGGGATATATCCCATCGCCACTGGAGCGGTCAGTGCGAGTACTGAAATCGAATGGTCGGAGCGATCAGGCGGCAAGGGAAAGGGTCGTTCGGGAAGGCCTGCGCACCCCTATTTCGGCTGTTTGCGCTGGCGCGTTAGTTCGGCCTGTTCGGAATCAATTTCCTCGATCAGGTCTTTGTAGGTAGAGATAAAGGGCTCTTGCGGTGTGCTCCCCCTGGAATCGGCACCCGGTGACGGCACGGTATCCGAATACATGGTTGGGTCAAAGTCTTTGCTGCCGGCGATGTCGGGAACAGGCGTCTCCGATGCTTGCGGCGTTTCCTGAAACGCGGCCCATGCTGAATCAGAGTCCGATTCGACCACGTCGGGCATCGGCAGCTCACGCGGCAGCATGCGGCGCTCCATTGCCGCGGAGGATGAAGATCGGGCCGACGCAGCCGGTTCCTCCGGCTGTGTGGCTTTGGATTTGAATAGTTTCCCAAACATAGACACGCCCAGTGTAGTTAATTTTGCATGCCGTGCCCATCCCCTTGGGCAGGACAAGCGTTAGATTTAGAAGCGGGACGCATCAAAGGAAGTCAGTTTAAATCCCAAATCGCGACCAATCGATTCGTGCAAAGCCCGCTGCACACCTTGACTTTCCTGCATCAACTTACGCAACTGGGTGCGTCCGATGGACAGCACACTCAGGTCGGTTTGCGCCACCACCGACGCTGTAGCCACATCGTCTCTAAAGAAGCTGACCTCCCCGATCAGACTGCCGTCGCGCAGTGTGGCAACCACCATGCCATTGGCCACGACATGTGCGGTACCCTGAATCAGAACAAACAACTCCTCCAGCTTTTCTCCCTGGTTAACGAGGAAGGTCCCGGCAACGGGATAGCTTCTCTTGCTGACCCGCAACAACTGTTGAAAGTCCAGATCGGCCAGGGTCGGAAACAGCCATTCCCGCAGGGCGCGCTCCTGCCCGGACAGCTTGACCCGGGCCTCTTTACGGCGGAGGTAGACCAACTGCGCCATGTTTATGCCCGCCAGCCCCAGCAAACTTGCAACGTGCGTCCATGACGGCTTCGTTTCCGCCCCTAGACTCAACGCACCCAAGGCAAACGCCACCACGGCCAGCAATCGCATTGGCCCGGCGCGAGGAACAAGGTAGGACACTGCCAGAAAAACTCCTGCCAGACCGCCAACCCACAGTTGCCATGGCCAACCGAAAATCATGAATTCCATATTGCCTCTAGATTTTGCGCATCGCCATTTTAGGTTTGTTGCCTTCGTAGCGATACCAGATTTAACTCAGCATCCATTGCGATAGCGACGAACCCGCCAAAACAGAGGATCACTGTACCGCGTCAATCCCGAGTACGCAGGCATCCTTGGCACCATGCCCAGCTGCGATAAGCTGGTCCATGCGCGCCGCAATGCCAGGCAGTGCCGCCAGAGGGCGGTCGCCCGCCGTTTCCAGCATCAGGCGAACATCCTTGCGCGCCATGGTCAGCTCAAAGCTCGGAACAAAATTGCCGTTGGCCATGTTTACGCCGCGCCCGGCCACCATGGCATTCAAGTCCAGCCAGCCCAGCAGTTGGATGGCATTCTGTGGATCCACCCCGCTGGCCTGGGCCAGGGTGAGAACATCGGCCATCACCGCCGAAACCCCCAGGATCATGGCGTTTCCAAAAAGCTTGTTCGCGGCAGCCAGGTCGGACCGCTCGCCCATGTACTCCAATCGCCCCGTCATGGCGGCCAGATCGGTCTTTACGCTGTCGAACAGCGCACGTGACCCCGCGACCATTATTGAGCCCTGCGCGCTGCGCGCTGCAGCAGGGCCCATGAAAACAGGACAGTGCAGGTAGCGCAACCCCTGGGCCTGAAGGCGTTCTGACCTTTGAGCGGTCAGCGCCGGCAGTGTGGTGGTATGGTCGATCAAGATGGCATCCGCAGATAAACCCGCGCGGGCCGCGTTGATCACCTCGTCGACCACTGCATCGTCTTTGAGCACCAGATGCACTCTGGATGCGCCTCGCACCGCATCGGCCGGCGTTTGAGCCGCTGCAATCCCGAATGGGGCCAATGCTATTGCTTTGTAAGGGGAGCGGTTCCACGCAGCTACAGTGTCGCCCCGTTTTGCGGCAGCCTGCGCGAAGGCGGCCCCCAGCAACCCAGTACCAAGAAAAGCGATCTTCGCCATGGTCATGCTCCAAAAAACCCGTTGCGTCGGATCTTAGCGTGCCACGGCGCAGACGATCAGTTGGTGCGACGCGGAGCCATGGGACCACGACCTTCAATGTGGCGGAAATTGATGCGCCCCTTGCTCAGGTCATACGGCGAGAGCTCCAGCGACACACGGTCGCCCGCCAGGATGCGGATATGGTTCTTGCGCATCTTTCCAGCGGAGTAAGCAATGAGTTGGTGTCCATTTTCCAGCGTTACCCGAAAGCGGGTGTCGGGCAGCACTTCGTTCACAACGCCCATCATTTCGATCAGTTCTTCTTTGGCCATAGTAGGGTCTCTTTACGGTAAATCAGTGGGGGCGTGTGTTGTCACGTACCCAGTCGATTCCCTGGGCAACAGCATAGCGTGCTGCGGCATCATGCGAAGGAAATTCGTTGTGGAAACGCATCACGCGGTCGGTGGACGCGCTGCCGCGTCCGCTGGCGATGGACACCTGGGCCGCAAATCGGCCGCAGGCAAGCTGTCGGGGACAGGCGGCGATACGGTATTTACCCATGGTGATTGGAGTCGGTCTTGTTGTTGTATTGGTAGTAAAAATCATCAAAAATTTAACTGGGCTGGGGCCACTGGCCCGTAACGCCCGAAAGCAAACTGTGGCATGCCCTCATGCCGGAGTACCCCACCAATCGACCAGGAAAGGCACCAAAAAGTAACCAATCACCGAGCCTGCGCCACGGCAGAGGCGACGCGCATTAAGGGAAAAACTCTACACCGTGAATGGATAGAGCAAGCGCTGTTGATGGGCAAGACGGGCAAGCTCTCTGCCGGAGCCGGGTGTGTTGATGTGTCGGTTCATCCGCACGGCCAGTCGCCAAAAGCGATGTGCTAATGTAACACGATTCCTCCACGGCACCGCTTCATATTGGCATAACGCCCCATTGTCCTCACAGGTCAAACGTGACCAGCTATAAAATTCATAGTAATGAAAATCTCCCTCACAACCCGCGACACCACCCGCATTGACGACACGCGCATCAGCGCGGTGCGGCCCCTCATTACGCCCGCTTTACTGGAAGAGAAGTTGCCCGTACCCGAGGCCGCGCAGGCTCTGGTAGAAGCGAGTCGAGCGGCCATCTCTCGGGTGTTACATGGTCAGGACGACCGTCTGGTGGTGGTAGTGGGGCCCTGCTCCATCCATGACCACGACCAGGCCATGGAATACGCGACCGAGCTCAAGGCCCAGGCAGATGCTCTGGCGGCCGACCTGCTGGTAGTGATGCGGGTTTATTTTGAAAAACCCCGCACCACAGTGGGCTGGAAAGGGTATATCAACGACCCGCATCTGGACGACAGCTTTGCCATCACCGAGGGGCTGGAGCTGGCGCGACTTCTGCTGCTCGATGTGTTGGCGCTGGGGTTACCCGTAGGAACCGAGTTTCTGGATTTGCTCAGCCCGCAGTTCATCAGCGAACTTGTGAGTTGGGGTGCCATTGGCGCACGCACCACGGAGAGCCAAAGCCACCGCCAGTTGGCCAGCGGCCTGTCTTGCCCGGTAGGTTTCAAGAATGGAACCGATGGCGGTATCAAGGTGGCTACCGATGCCATTCAGGCGGCTCGGTCGGCTCACGCCTTCATGGGAATGACAAAGATGGGTCAGACTGCGATTTTTGAAACCCGGGGCAACGATGACTGCCACGTGATTCTGCGTGGTGGCAAGCAACCAAACTACTCAACAGCAGATGTCGATGCGGCGTGCAGCCTCCTAAAGGCCGCTGGCTTGCGCGAGCAGGTCATGATCGATGTGAGTCACGCCAACAGCAGCAAGCAGTACCAGCGTCAGATCATGGTCGCGGATGAGGTGGCGCAGCGGATTGCATCTGGGGACCAGCGCATAACAGGCATCATGATCGAGAGCCATCTGCACGAAGGTCGGCAGGACATCGTGCCAGGTGCGCCGCTTCAGCACGGCGTTTCCGTGACGGATGCCTGCATCAGCATGGCGCAAACGGTGCCGGTGCTGCAACAACTGGCGGCTGCAGTTCGGGCACGCCGCGCCATCTAACGCATCGCCAAATGGGCGTAATCAGCTATAAAGTTCATAGTGATGAAGATCTGTATTCTTGACAACGACAACCTTGATCCAACGCTGGCAACGCGCTACCACAGCTTTGGCAGCATGTTCATTTCCCTGTTCGAGCGCGTCGGGGCGGAGTGGTCTTCCGAAGTTTTCAACACTACGCGCGGAGAATACCCACCAAGCTTTGATACCTTTGATGCCGTACTACTCACCGGAAGTCATGCCGACTCTTTCTCGGATGAACCCTGGGTGGTGGAGCTACGCCGCAGGGTGACGCAGCTGCTAGAGCAGCGCAAGAAAATGGTTGGGGTCTGTTTTGGCCACCAACTCATCGCGCTGTGCATGGGCGCGCCGGTCGGGCGTGCGCCGCAAGGCTGGGGAGCGGGTCGCATGACGTATGACTGGCACCGGCCCGATCTGCCGTACTCCGAGAACCGGACCCAGATTTCCCTGCTCGCCAGCCACCAGGATCAGGTGTTTGCATTGCCCCCCGGGGCCACCCTGGTGGCAAGTAGCAAATTTTGCCCGGTAGCCGCTTTTAGCGTCGCTGACGCCGTGTTCTGCATTCAGCCTCACCCGGAATTTGTCGAAGACTTCAGCACCTACCTGCTCGACAAGCGGCGAGATGTGCTGGGTGAAGAGCTTTACACCGCAGGTCTCAATAGTCTGGAAAACGGTCACGAGGGCGAGCATATCGCTCGCTTGGTGGTGTCGTTTGTACAAGGCCCGCTGGTGCGGACCTGATCCCTCTTCACCATGTGCCTTCTGGCCTGGAACTGGAATCCTTCAAGCGAAGCGCCACTGCTGCTTCTCTCCAATCGTGACGAGTTCTATGCACGTGCAACACAGCCGTTGCATTGGTGGGCGGAGTCTACCAGCGGTCATCAAATTCTCGCTGGTAAGGACCTCCAGGCAGGTGGTACCTGGCTAGGGGTAAGTCGCAGTGGTCGTCTTGCGGCAGTAACCAATTACCGTTGTGCGGAGGGTGCGCGGCCAGATACACCGTCGCGGGGAGAACTGGTGGCGGGCTTTCTTCAATGTGATGCGCGCGCTGCAGACTACCTGAAATGTCTCGAAGTGCACGCTAGCGAATACAACCCATTTAATCTGCTGGTGTTCGATGGTCAGCAACTGATGGGATTTGAAAGCCGGGGTTCGAAAATTCTGACCTTGCCGCATGGCGTGGGAGCGGTCTCCAATGCAGATTTTGAGACTCCCTGGACCAAACTCATCCGCTTGAAACATCGCCTCCAGGAGCAGTCCGGGTGCGATGGAGTTGAAACCGAGGAGTTTTTGAAACTATTGCACGACCGAACGATGGCAAGTCAAAGCAATCTGCCAAAGACAGGCATTTCTCAAGAGCTTGAACACGCCTTGTCGTCGACCTTCATTTCGATCCCTGGCTACGGAACGCGGGCGTGCAGCGTAATCCTGATGGGAACCAACTCCATCAAATTCGTAGAGCAACGCTTTGATGAAAATGGTTTGCAGGGAACCGAGCAGCACTCCTTCAACGTGCTTCCGGCAGTTCGATCTTTACCTCAAGCACCTCAAGGTTGTCCTGGCGTTCCAAGTTAAGTTTGATGTCCTTGGGATTGATCTTGATGTACTTGCAAATCACTGCCACCAACTCTGCTTGGAGTGCGGGCAGGTAGTCGGGTTCCGCTGCATTACGTCCACTGCGCTCATGAGCCAGGATAATTTGCAAACGCTCCTTGGCAACGCTGGCGGTTTTCTTCTTCTCGCCGAGCAGGAAAGAGAAAATTGACATTTTTCTACTTTCCTCCGAAGAGTCGCTTGAACAGTCCCTGTTTCGGGGCTTCGGTAAATCGCATCGGTTTTTCAACGCCCAAAAATCGTTCTATCACGTCTTTATAGGCTTCTGATACATCGCTTCCCTGCATATGCACCGCCGGTACGCCCTGATTTGATGCCTGCAATACCGATTCGCTCTCTGGGATGACACCAATGAGTTTGATTCGCAAAATATCCTTGATATCGTCCAACGACAGCATCTGACCCTGATCCACCCGGGCCGGGTTATACCGGGTAATCAACAGGTGTTCCTTGATGGGTTCTGCACCAGTGATGGCTCTGCGTGTCTTGCTGGCCAGCATACCCAAAATGCGGTCTGAATCGCGCACCGAAGAGACTTCCGGGTTGGTTACCACCAGTGCTTCGTCGGCAAAGTGCATGGCCATCAGAGCTCCAGTCTCAATGCCTGCTGGAGAGTCGCAAATGATGAATTCAAAGTTCATGGCGGTCAAGTCGTTGAGAACCTTTTCAACTCCTTCCTGCGTCAAAGCATCTTTGTCGCGGGTTTGCGATGCAGCAAGAACATAAAGATGATCTACCTGTTTGTCCTTGATCAGAGCCTGGTTCAGATTGGCTTCTCCCTGAATTACGTTGATCAAGTCATACACAACACGGCGCTCGCATCCCATGATCAGGTCCAGATTTCGAAGACCCACATCAAAATCAATCACCGCAGTTTTGTGCCCGCGCATTGCCAAACCGGTTGCAAAACTGGCACTGGTCGTCGTTTTCCCGACACCACCTTTACCAGAAGTCACCACAATAATTTTTGCCATACCTTGGAAATCTTTCAAAAAAATTCTTTAAACGATGGAACACGAAAACGAGTCCTGTCCCTAGCGGTTCATTGCTTCAATCAGCAACTTCTCTTTGTCGTCCACGCTCAGTCGGACCTGGGCTGCCTTACCGTGAATATGGGACGGCAACGGTTTTTCACTGGTTCGGTACACACCGGCAATAGAAACCAGTTCTGGCTCCATGCACAATGAAAATATGCGCGCACCGGTGTCGCCACGCGCTCCTGCCATAGCCTTTCCGCGCAGAGGTGCGTAAACGTGAATATTTCCGTCAGCCACAATCTCAGCTCCCGGATTAACCATGGCAAGTACTACCAGATCGGAACCCCGAGCATAAATTTTTTGACCGGAGCGCAAAGGTTTTTCAACCACCATAGTTGCAGGGCCAGGTACCTTTATCTCTCGAACCACTTCATGCACCACATCGTTTACCACCGGAGCATCCTCATGGTGCCGATGGTGGTGTACTTCCACCGGTGCTTCCACCAACCCCAACTCCAGCCCATACGACATCCAGGGTGCACTGGCACCCCGCACAGCCACCGGAACCAGATGGCAGATGCGCAGCACCTTAAGCAGGGGAACCAGATCCGTGAATGGTGCCTGGGAATCAATATGCGAAAAATCGATCACCAGTGCGTCGTGATCAAAAAAATCAGAACTCTCACCCTCTGGACCAAATTTTTTGAGCAGGTCCTCCATTACCGCGTTCCAATCTGAAGAGTGCAACATCAATGCCACCAAAGGCAACTGTGCACTCTTAATTTCAAAGGAAACAGCGGAATGATTGTGCGAAGAACCTGCAGGAGAAACGGGCATGAAAATCAAATCGCAGGCGATAGGCAGTGAAAGAGACGACTGTCGTTGGCACAGTCCGAAAACCCGCGAATCTTACTTGATTGTGTTCACTCAATAACAAGCTTTATTTGCTATTTTTCTGTTTGAGGTTTTTCATTTATCTCTCTTCATATTTCTATATATAAAGATAGTAGTAGTAGGTAAAGGGAGGCATGTTCTGTGGAAAAGTCTCTTTCTTTCTTATAAATCAATGGTTTGTTCTCATTGAACCCCTGTGGGTTGGCGTGTTCATCAAAAATTGTGAAAAAGGATAACTGGAAAAAAAATGAAGCGGGTGTGGATAAGTGGTGTCTTGTTCAAGAACTATGCACAGAGTTATGCCTTGACAAACAATAAACGTGAATTGGTTCAGGCTTTAGTGCCTCAAAGGGTTGAGTGTAAAGTGCACCATCAATTTTTACTTCTTGAAAGCAGTGAACGTTGTCGAAAAGGTTTGGGTTGTAAATTTTTTTTTGAGTGAAAAATGAGTGAAAAGAAGCCTTTTGAAATTGCCCGGGAGACGCTGAAGCAGCTAACAGTACGAAAGCTGCTGCCAACCCCCTTGAATTATCAAGCGATCTATAACGAAATTGCAGGTGTGCCACAGGTTCAGCCATTTCCCGCCGATAGCTTGCGCGATATAGCTCAGGCGCTCCCTGCTAAAACTCCTGGCCAACAAAAGCAGCGCGGTTTGCTGGAATACGCGATTGATCGTCTGAATTGGGAAGGTGTGAAAGCGGCGCTGGTGGCGTACGGAGGTTTTGTTCCTGCTGTTGGGTTAGATAAAAGTGGTGTTGGTGCTTCATCGCAAGGCGAGATAAAACCAGTCACCGTTCCTGCCATTACGGAGGATTTTTTGGCTCAGATTGGGCGTTTGATTGAATATGCGCAGCCGGCACTTGGTACCGACGACGAGCATTTTGGAGAACAAACCAAAGAATTGCTGAAAGCACTCAATCGGCCTGGAACAGACGTGGCAACGGCAAAATTGATGATGGTTAACTACAGCCACAGGTTGTCATTTACGGCAGAAGACCAAGCCGAAATCAAGAAAAGTTTACTCAAGCTACTACATCTTGTTTTCGAGAACATCGGTGAACTGAGTCTGGATGAGAAGTGGCTCAAGGGACAGATGGATGCGTTAATGGATGCATCGAAGCCGCCCCTGACCTTGCGCAGACTTGACGACGTTGAGCGTCGCCTCAAGGACGTAATATTTAAGCAGAAGGATGCGAAGGAGCGATCGCTTCAGGCTCAGAACGAGATGCGCCAAATGTTGGCAACCTTTATTGATCGCCTGTCGGAGATGACACGCTCCACAGGCTCCTTTCACGAAAAACTGGTTGAGAACGCGCGTCAAATAGAGAAGGCTAGGACTATTGCGGACATTGCTCCGGTGCTCAAGGAGGTGGTTGGTGCGACCCGCACTATGGCAGACCAGAGCAAGATTGCTGGCGAAGAATTGCAGGCCATGCGTGTGCGTGCCGACGAGACAGAAAGGGAGCTGGTAAAACTCCACAAGGAACTCGACCGGGTAAGTTCACAGGCAAGGCATGACCCACTCACAGGTGCTCTCAACCGTAAGGGAATGGACGAGGCAATGGAAAAGGAGGTGTCTAATGTACGGCGCAAGGACACGCCTTTGAGTGTAGCGCTGCTGGACATAGACAATTTCAAAAATCTCAACGACACCCTGGGTCATACGACGGGCGACGAGGCCCTGGCCCACCTGGCAGCGGTTGCTCGCGAATGCATGCGTCCGCAGGATACGCTGGCGCGCTATGGTGGGGAGGAATTTGTCATCCTTCTCCCGGATACGCCGCTGGATAAGGGAGTCGAGGCCATGACCCGCTTGCAACGCGAACTCACCAAGCGGTTCTTCCTGGCGGGAACCGAAAAAATTCTCATCACGTTCAGCGCCGGTGTGGCCCAACTTACGGCCAACGAAAAGGGTGCCGGGGCCATCAAGCGTGCAGACCAAGCCATGTACCTGGCCAAAAGGGCAGGAAAGAATCGCGTCATCGCGGCCTGACAACTTCAACTTCAAGGAAGATCTTTATGCCCTACTTGCTTTTGGGACTTGCCATATTTTTAGCAGTGCACTCGGTGCGCATTGTTGCCGATGAGTGGCGCACCCAACGCTTGCAAAGCATGGGAGAGGCTGCCTACAAGGGCATTTACTCGTTTCTTTCTGTACTGGGTTTTGGTTTGATTGTGTGGGGCTTCGGTTTGGCTCGTGAAACGCCGGTGCAGTTATGGGTGCCTCCGGTAGGAATGCGCCATGCTGCATCGCTGCTGACCCTGGTTGCGTTTGTTCTGCTGGTGGCGGCTTATGTGCCCGGCAATGCAATAAAGGCCCGCTTGCACCACCCGATGGTATTGGCAGTTAAAACGTGGGCACTAGCGCACCTGCTGTGCAACGGAATGCTGGCGCATGTGGTTTTGTTTGGAGCGTTCCTCGTGTGGGCTGTATTCGACTTCATCGCTGCGCGCCGACGTGACCGCGCCAATGAAACTCAGTACCCAAAAGGTTCTGCAAAACGTACATGGCTTGTGGCCGAACTCGGCGTTGGTGTCTGGATCGTTTTTGCATTTTGGGGACACGGCATGCTGATTGGCATCCGCCCATTCGGCTAGGAAAAAGTTGCACGACTTGGCAGCAAAGCCCACGCCACCAAAGGCAAATTTCAGACGCGAATGTATCATTGCAATCAGAAAGAATTTTCAGTGTTAATCTTAAGAGTGACACCAGGGAGTGGCGATTACAAAGCATGGAAAAGCAACAAGAAAGGGAACTCAAATTGATGACTATCTCTTACCCCCGGCCCCGTAGGAACCGGTCGCCAACCAAGTCAGCGCTTCGCGCCGTTCACGCCGGTTTTACCTTGCTGGAGATGATGATCGTGCTGGTAATTGTCGGGATCCTGAGCACCATCGCCCTACCGTCTTATCAGGCCTATGTGTACCGTGCCAAAGCGGTAGAAGTAATTGCCGTGCTTGACAAACTGCACACGGTGCTGTCGGTTCATCAAAATGACGTGGGCAAGATTGGCGCTCCAGTCGGCGCTCCGACCTGTATCTTTTACAACGAATACATAGGTGGAGGGGGACACGGCACACTCGCCCCCCCGGAAGCGGCCGCCATGGTCTATCGCCCCTATGTCCTTGGCGCCATGGTTGCAACAGGAACTGCAAACCTTCAAACGGTCCCAGTGGTTGATGTCGCGGGGATGCGCAAGGGCGAACTGACGGTGAGCAAGGTAGGGGTGAAAATATTTCCTGGCTCCTGCATCGGCAAAGGTTGGCCGGTGGGGCAATATTCCGCCCAGTTAGCGCCCATCAGCGGGTTGTCGCCAGGCGAAAGGGAAAGCGCAAAGCAGGTCATCCGTGCCGTGCACCACATCATGCAGGGGCAGGTTGTCAAGGCAACGTTGAGCAGCGCTGGATCTGGCAGTCTCTATTTTCAGCTTTAAGGACGGCACCATGAACCAAGAGCAATCGCGTCCGAACGTGAACGAACTGGTAGCTTCGGCCGAGACCGCAGTGCGCGAACAGGCCGCAAAGACCGCGGCCATTGCGGCCACCCAGGCCCAGCCTTCGCGCTTGCAGGAAGTTGTTCTAGCTACTCTCCTGCTGGTCTTTGCTGGATCGGCGTATGTGCAATATCCAAAGTTTCTCGCTCCGTTCGGGACACTTGACCCGAGCAAAGACTCAGCTGTGGCCGAGGCGGATTTATCCATCATTGCCGGCCTTGTTGAAACGTACCGCGCGTCGCAGGGAACCTATCCGTCATCGCTGGCACAAATTCACATGCCCGACGTGGTGGAAAGCTTTGTCGCCGAGCAAAAGATCGCTTACCGGGTGACGGACAAGTCCTACACCCTCGAATGGACGCTCCCTCAAGCGCGATTGGTCTATAACGGAGATTCAGACACGGTCACCTCCGATAAAGCTCGGACCATTCCTGCTGAGAAATAGTGATTAGCATTGCGTCACTATCGCGCCTGCGCGCGGCGAATGAGCGACTTCAACGTACCCAGGTCGATGGGCTTTGACATCAACTCCCCCATCACCCCGCTACCCATCAACTCCTCTGTCTTGGAGGTGAGCGAGGCAGGAACAAACACCACCGAAGGCAACCGTGCCCACGCAATATGCAGACGGTTGTTTGCCAGATGCTCGATAGACTGTTGCAGCGTCAGTTGATCATCGATGTCTCCAATGATGAACGCAATATTCTCATCGCTGCGTAGGCTGGCTTGGGCCTCGTCCGCAGTCTTCGCAATTACCAGTCTTAAGCCGTCGTCTTCCATCGCTGGCAGCAGTTGTGCCGGTAGTTTCGTGTCTTCGCTAATCAGCAAGACCGCTTGACCTTTGCCCATTTGCGGAGCGATGTCCAACTCCGGACTCTCATCGAATGTGCCGCCATAATGCTGCGCCAGATCATTCCAGAAGCTCGGCCCCACGGTTTCCATCACCTCTCCAACCGTGGTGTCACCAGAAATGATGCGTTGCGCTCCGGATGCCGAGAGGGACTTCAAACCTCCCGTCCGTAACCCATCGAGCACCGAGATACGGGATTCCCCCTGCGCAATGGCATCTCGCAGCGATTTGCTCACCTCGACGATGTCCACCAGTGGCAACCGTCCTCGATAACCGGTGAAGTCGCACGACTTGCAGCCCACTGCACGGTGACCGGGCCGGTTACGAGTCAATTCGGAAAACAATTTTTCCTGCGGTGTCAGGGGGTCTGCGGTCGGGGATTTGCAGTGCGGGCACAGCACCCGGCACAAACGCTGGGCCGCGACCGTGACGAGCGAGTCGGCCAGCACCGAGGGATCCAGTCCCAGGTTAAGCAAACGCGGTATCGCCGTCAAAGCCTCATTGGTGTGCAGGGTGGTCAGCACAAGGTGTCCAGTCAGTGCCGCCGCCGCCGCGATCTCAGCAGTTTCTTTGTCGCGTATCTCCCCAATCAGTACAACATCCGGGTCCTGTCGGAGAATGGAACGCAGTGCAGCGGCAAAGCTTCGCCCTGCTTTGTCATTGACCTCGACCTGCGAAATTCCTGCGATACGGTATTCAACAGGGTTCTCGACCGTGATGATGTTGATGGCGCTGCGATTGATTTCTGCCAACATTGAATACAGCGTCGAGGTCTTACCACTACCGGTTGGACCCGTGATGATTACCAGACCTGAGGGGCGCGACATGGCCCTGCGCAATATCTGCAGAGCTGCGAGGGAAAAGCCTGCCCCAGTCAACCGATGGACGCGACTCTGATCCAGAAAGCGGACCACCAGCCGCTCGCCACCGCTTGCCGGCAAGGTGGAAACACGCAAGTCAAAGTCCTTGCCCTCGGCCACCAATGACATTCGTCCGTCCTGAGGAACCAGCATATTGGTGGATTCCATGCCGCTGCGTGCCTTGATATGCCGGATGAGCGTCACGGCGACCGCGTCAGGAAGCATTGTCAGTCGGCGCAATACGCCGTCCACACGGATTCGTACCGCGGCAGCTCCAAGAAATGGCTGGATGTGCAAGTCCGATGCGCGCTGTGCAATAGCATCCAGAAAGAGGGCTCGGCCCAGCTTGGTGATGGCGTTCTCGTCGATGGCCGCCGCATTGGCGCCACGCACACCCTCCAAACTCGCACTGCGGGTCGCTTCGCGGCTGAAACTGATAACGATCACATCTTCAATCCGATCAGGTGGTGCTAACACCATCCTTAACGGACGGTTGACCAGAAACCCCAGACGTTCCAATACATCGCGGTTGAGCGGGTCCGCACTGGCGACCACCAGCGCGCCGGCCTCTAGGCGCAACGGAAGTACGGTGTTGCTTTGACAAAAGTTGTAGGGAACCAGACCCATGGTATCGGGCTGAACTCCATACAGGTCGTCGGCCAGTGAAACCCCAAAAATGGGAGCCAGTTTTCGTGCCAGCTCTTCGGTGTCGATGCCCACCAGACGAGAAACGCTCTGCCACGCCTGTACCAGGGTTCCTCCCAGCGAGAGCGCGGACAATTCCTTGTGGTCGGGATAAACCTGCATCGCAGCCCGTTTTAGCAATTCCAGTGAGTTCAGGGTGAGATTTGTGTTCATACGGATTGAGGTTGGCGTTTGTTAGGCAATTTGTTTGGCGGACATGCATCATTCTCAGAGGTTGGGTTCCCACTAAAGGTGAAAGATTTTTCATCGCTTAGGTTAAACTTGTTCCCATCGCTTGCCAAGCAAATATCAAGAACAAATTGAAGCGAGGGTGAGTTCTTTCAAGGATTCAGCCAAAGTTCACAGCATCGCGATCTGGAAGAGGTGTAATGGATGTTCGTTCTATCGATTCATTGGAGTACTGGTTTCCATCCCCATAAGCATAGATCTGACCGGCAAGGCAAAGGAAGACACCTGCTGGACCAGTCTCTATCAGGAGGAGTGAATATTCCCTTGTGCAGATGGGCTTCAGACCATTGAGCGGGAACAGACATGACCATCCTGTCCTGGCACGATCAATACATCATCGGCGATTGGACCATTGACGAACAGCACAAAATGCTGTTCAAGCTGATCAATGACTTTCATACCCAGTGGTCGCAAGTTCACGATCCCAAGGAAATCGCGCTGCTGCTCAACAAGTTGATTCAATACTGTGAGCACCACTTTCAGACGGAAGAGTCCATCATGGAGAAAGAGGGTTTCCCAAGGATGGATCAGCATCGTAGCGACCACGAGAAACTGGCCAAGACCATTTTCTTGCTTAACGAAGAATTTGCGGCGCGACGCGAATTGGCGTCGAATGACGTGCAGAGGTTTTGCAAGCACTGGTTGGTGGACCACATCGTCAACGCTGACTATCAATTTCGGGACTATCTTTCTCTGAAGAAACAGCTTAGGGCGGATGCGTAGAGAGGGTCCCTGGCGGTTTGCGCTCTGGAACTACGGCCCGCTGATCGGCATGTACCGCTAGCCAATCGACTTGACTTCGCTTGTGCTCGACGTCTTGAGTCCTATATCCCCTGGCATAACGAAGCAACACCCTACTTGTGCTCAAAGTACCACTGGATAAAGAACTTCGCTACAAAGCCCACCATGCCGAAGGCCAGGCCCAGGAACAGCACAAAGGTACCGAACTTGCCCGCCTTGGATTCCCAGGCCAGGTGGCCGATGATGAACAGCATATAGAGCATGAAGGCTCCCACGCCAAAGGACAGGCCAAAGCCGGCGATCTGCTCTTCGTTAAAGCCAAACATCAGTGGGAGCCCTGTGTTGTGGCGGGTGCCGACTGGGTTTCACGCAGGGGCAGGCTGGAGGCATCAATCAGGTCCCGATAGGCATGCCAGCTGGCGTGGCCCAGTACCGGAA
>CAIPGC010000115.1 GCA_903864505.1 uncultured beta proteobacterium
GAATACAGAATGAAATTTGATTTTTTGATCTTTATGGTCACACTCGCCTTGTCCGGCGCGACTGCTGCAGAAGACCGCATTTACCGCTGTGGCAACGAGTACACCAATACTGTGTCGGAGGCACAGGCCAAGAACTGCAAACTCATTTCGGGTGGAAACGTAACCGTGGTGCAGGCGCACCGCCCCAGCCCGCCAGCAGCGGGCACAAGCGTCGCTGCGTCAGGTCAGCGCATCGATTCGGTTGACCAGCGCGCCAAGGATTCCGATGCTCGGCTGATCCTGGAAGCTGAGTTGAGAAAGGCCGAGGCGCGCCACACGGAGTTACTTAAGGAATACAACAACGGCGAGCCCGAGCGCGTGGGTCCCGAAATCAGGAACAACCAGAAATACCTGGACCGGGTCACTGAACTCAAGGCCAGTATCAGTCGCAACGAAAGCGACATTGCGGGTATCCGCCGTGAGATCACGCGAGTTCCGTCAGGGCAGGGCAACGTTTCGGCAAAATAGCTGCCTTGAATACGTTTACCCGGTTTCATTCTTTTGATCTGCTGGCCACCTTGGTGGCGGTCGTGCGTCCGGACGGGTCTGTGTTGTTCTCCAACTCGGCGCTGGAGGACGCACTCGGAGCGTCGCGAAGAACCATTGTGGGCTCCAGCCTGATGGACATTTTTGCAGAGCCTTCACAATTGCAGTATGCCCTCGAAGGTGCCAGTGACAACGAATTCGCAGCGCTGCGCTTTGATGGAGGGCTGCGGCGCTTGGGGCACGATTCGATCCCGGTTCACGTCAGCATTACACGTCCGGAGCCGGTCGACGAAATCATGGTCGAAATGGTTCCGCTGGAGAAGCAGACACGGCAGGACCGTGAAGAGCGCATTGCCGAGCAAACGCAAACCAACAAGGAACTGATTCGTAATCTGGCCCACGAAATCAAGAATCCCCTTGGCGGCATCCGTGGTGCAGCCCAACTGCTAGAGATGGAAATAGGCTCCCCCGATCTAACCGAATACACCCAGGTCATCATCCACGAGGCAGACCGATTGCAAAGCCTGGTTGACCGACTGCTTGCGCCCCATCGCCGTGCTCACATGGTGGGCGATGTCAACATCCACGAAGTCTGCGAGCGCGTGCGCTCCCTCATCCTGGCGGAGTTCCCCAAGGGACTGCGCGTGGTGCGGGACTACGACATCTCCATTCCTGAATTTCGGGGCGACCGTGAGCAATTGATCCAGGCGGTGCTCAACATCGCCCATAACGCCTGCCAGGCGCTGACGGAACGCATCAGCGCGGGCGATGCGGAGCTGACCTTTTGTACTCGTGTTGATCGGCAGGTTACTTTTGGCAAACAAAGATATCGGTTGGCACTGGAATTGCATGTCATCGACAACGGACCTGGTGTGCCAGATTCGATCAGGGACCGCATTTTCTTTCCGTTGGTATCGGGCAGAGAAGGTGGTTCGGGACTGGGTCTGACCTTGGCGCAAACCTTTGTTCAGCAGCACCATGGCTTGATCGAAGTCGACAGCGTGCCAGGCCGCACGGATTTCAAGATTTTGATTCCGTTGCCATAATTTGCTTGTAACGAGGGACAACCACAACATGAAGCCGATTTGGATCGTAGATGATGACCAGTCCATACGCTTCGTGCTTGAAAAAGCCTTGTTGCGCGAACAACTGCCGACCCGCAGTTTCTCCAATCCCCGGGATGTGCTCGCGGCACTGAGCATGGCGACCGAAGAGGATGGGCCGCAGATACTGGTGAGTGATATCCGCATGCCCGGTGGCTCCGGACTTGATTTGCTGGAAAAGGTGAAGGCCAAGCACCCGGGACTGCCGGTCATCATCATGACCGCCTTCTCCGACCTCGATAGTGCGGTGAGTGCTTTCCAGGGTGGTGCGTTTGAGTACTTGCCCAAGCCATTTGATCTACCCAAGGCGGTAGAGTTGATCCGCCGCGCCGTGGAAGAAAGCCAAAGGGAAGAGGTTGCAGAAGAGCGCATGAGCGAGGCCCCGGAGATGCTGGGACAGGCGCCTGCGATGCAGGATGTGTTCCGTGCCATTGGTCGTCTCTCTCAAAGCAACGTCACCGTGATGATTACGGGCGAATCGGGTTCGGGCAAGGAGTTGGTGGCCCGTGCTTTGCACAAGCACTCGCCGCGTGCCACCGGGCCTTTCGTTGCTATCAACACAGCGGCCATCCCGAAGGATTTGCTCGAGAGTGAACTGTTTGGTCACGAACGCGGTGCCTTTACCGGAGCGCAAACCATGCGCCGTGGCCGTTTTGAGCAGGCCGATGGAGGCACCCTCTTTCTGGACGAAATTGGCGATATGCCGTTTGAACTCCAGACGCGCTTGCTGCGGGTCCTTTCCGATGGGCACTTCTATCGGGTCGGGGGACACAGTGCGGTCAAAACCAATGTGCGCGTGATTGCCGCGACACATCAGGATCTTGAGCGTCGTGTCAAGGACGGTGCATTCCGCGAGGATTTGTTTCACCGGCTCAACGTCATTCGTCTGCGCTTGCCGGCATTGCGCGAGCGCAAGGAAGACATTGCGATGCTCACGCGCCACTTTTTGCAGCAAAGTGCCAAGCAGTTGGGGGTCGATCCCAAGCGGATTTCGGATGCTGCCCTGGTGTGGTTGGAGGGGTTTGGTTTTCCGGGCAATGTGCGTCAGTTGGAGAACATTTGCCATTGGGTTACCGTCATGGCGCCCGCGCAGGTAATCGAACCCAAGGATTTACCGCCCGAAGTGGGTGTCGAGCAGCTTGATACGGCGGCACACGGAGTGGTGCCGGTTGAGCAAGGTTTGGCACCAAGCCTGCCCACAGTGCACGCGCCGATTTCAACTGTGGTGCCGCACGCGGTTCAGCCCGCAGCAAGTTCCGCTGGTTGGGAGGCAGATCTCCAAACCGAGGCGGTTGCGATGCTGCGCAACGGTAAAGCGGACGTGTGGGATGCGCTGACGCGACGGTTTGAGTTACAACTCATCGTGGCTGCACTCGATAGCACCAAAGGGCGCCGGATTGAAGCGGCACAGAGACTCGGAATCGGACGAAACACCATCACACGCAAGATTCAAGAGCTAGGTCTTTAATAAGAGTTACTAATACATATTGATTTTGATTAATAGGACTACTTAAAACTGAAAAATTGCGCACAATCACGCTTCATCCAAACAAACCAAGGAGATAGCTATGCGCATCGGAGTCCCCAAGGAAATCAAGAACCACGAATACCGCGTTGGCCTGACCCCTGCCAGCGTGCGTGAACTGATCGCCCACGGGCACCAGGTCATGGTGCAAGAGAACGCTGGCACCGCCATCGGCCTCGAAGACGCCCAGTACACGGCCGCCGGTGCAGAGATGGTGGTAACGGCCGCCGAAATTTTCAAACGTGCCGACATGATCGTCAAGGTCAAGGAGCCGCAACCGGTTGAATGCGCAATGTTGCGCCCGGGTCAGATTCTGTACACCTACCTGCACCTGGCGCCGGACCCCGAGCAGACCGCTGCACTGGTGAAGTCGGGTGCGGTCTGCATCGCCTACGAAACCATTACCGGCCCTGGCGGCGGCCTGCCCCTATTGGCGCCGATGAGCGAAGTTGCGGGCCGGATGGCCATTCAGGC
>CAIPGC010000116.1 GCA_903864505.1 uncultured beta proteobacterium
ATCCCATTATTTTTTCCAAGGTCCCGGATTGCGTTGTCGCTACCGGCCACACCATCGACATTCCGGTCGGTGTATCAGAGACCATCGACTACGAGGCTGAGTTGGCCGTGATCATTGGCAAGGGCGGCAAAGGAATCAAGGCGGCCGATGCCATGCAGCACGTCTGGGGCTACACCATCGTTAACGACGTGACTGCACGCGACTGGCAAAACCGCCATCAGCAATGGCACATGGGCAAGTCGTTTGACACCTTCTGCCCGATGGGTCCATGGCTGGTCAGCGCCGACGAATGCGATGGAAACAACACTGCCGTGCGCTGTTACGTCAATGGTGAGCTACGCCAGGACGCGCGCACCTCGGATCTGATCTTCAGCATCCCGACTTTAATCGAGACTTTGTCTACCGGCATCACACTGTACCCGGGCGACATCATCGCGACCGGAACCCCAGCCGGTGTCGGAATCGGCTTCAAGCCGCCCAAATACCTCCGGCACGGCGATGTAGTACGGGTAGAGATCGACGGCATCGGGCACCTCGAGAACCCGGTGCGCAACGCACCCTGAACCTAGTGGGCGTGGGCCTGCAGGAGGCACTCCTGGAAGGCCCGTGTCGCACGCGAGGCCTGGGGTGATCGGCGCAGGATGGCAAAAAACTGGCAGTCGTAGCGCAGCACCTCGCTTTGCAAGGCGCGCATCTGCGCCTTGGCGACGAAGCTTTCGGCGTAGTGGTCGGGCAGGAAGCCCAAAAACTGCCCTGAAAGAATAAGCGTGGCAATCGACTCCTGGTCAAATCCGGTGGCCTTGCGCGGCAGGCGCTGGCGCTGGGTGACTTCCATATTGGGCGAGTGGTAGCCCAGGCCGGCAAAGCGGTACGCGCGCAGACCGTCCCAATCCAACCTGTCGGAATCGGAACCAAACAGAATATGGCCCGCACCGCAATACAAAGACATCGCTTCGTCAAAAAGTGGCGTGTACTCCAACAGGTCCGAACTGCGGTGGCCCGGAATGATGCCAATCTGGAACGGGCCATCGAGCACGCCGCGTTCGATCGCGGTTAACGTTCCCACGTGCAGGTTCAGCGCGACATCCGGTGCCTGCGCGGTAAACAGCGCAATCGCCTGGGCGATGTGTGCGGCCGGGTTGCTGGCAGTCTTGTCGAAAACGGCAATGTGCAAGGCCCCACCCATGCGCTGGTGAACCTCATCGACCCCCTGCCGAAAAGCGTCTGTTGCCGCCAGCAACTGGGTCGTCTGCGCATAAATCTGCTCCCCCTCGGGCGTGAGCGCGAAGCCCGAGCGACCGCGCCGGCACAAAGTCAGGCCCAGGCGGGTTTCCAGATCCTTGACATGGCGACTGACGGTGGAAGTGCCGATATTGAGTTCGAGTTCGGCCGCCGCCATGCCGCCACAGTCCACCACGGCGCGAAAAACCCGCAGCAGACGCAAGTCCATGTCACTGATCTGGCCCAGGATCGCCTTGTTTTTTACTTTCATAAATTGATAACTAAACCGTGATATTTGTAACTTTATAAGAGTAACAGGCTTTGCGACAATCGTCCATTCCCCTTAGGAGACACACCCATGAAACTCAACGACACACCCGCTGGCGAACCCATCACCAGCACCACGGCGTATCCACAAGACAAGGCATGGCTGGAATCGCACTGGATGCCGTTCACCGCCAACCGCAACTTCAAGGCGGCTCCGCGCATGATGGTCAGCGCCCAGGGGGCGTACTACACCGACAGCCACGGCAAAAAGATTTTTGACGGCCTCTCCGGTCTGTGGTGCGCAGGTCTTGGTCACGCGCGCGCAGAAATTTCCGAGGCAGTGGGCCGACAGGTCGCCACACTCGACTATTCACCGGCGTTCCAGTTTGGTCACCCGCTCTCCTTCGAGTTGGCCAACCGCATCCGCGACCTCACACCGGACGGCTTGGACTATGTCTTTTTCACCGGCTCGGGGTCCGAATCGGCCGACACTTCGCTGAAAATGGCGCGCGCCTACTGGCGCGCCAAGGGCCTGGGCACCAAAACCCGCCTGATCGGGCGCGAAAAGGGTTATCACGGCGTGAACTTTGGCGGCATTTCGGTCGGCGGCATCGTCGGCAACCGCAAAACTTTCGGGCAGGGCATTGAGTCCGACCACCTGCCCCACACCCAACCGCCGGCAGGCACCTTCCAGCGCGGCATGCCACCTACCGGGGCTGAACTGGCCGACGAACTGCTCAAGCTCATCGCCCTGCACGACGCCTCCAACATTGCGGCGGTCATCGTCGAGCCCATGTCGGGGTCGGCCGGCGTCGTCATTCCACCAGTGGGTTACCTGCAGCGTCTGCGCGACATTTGTAGCGCCAACAACATCCTGCTGATTTTTGACGAAGTCATTACCGGCTTCGGGCGCATGGGCGCCTACACCGGGGCCGCTGCCTTTGGCGTCACGCCAGACATCATGAATGTGGCCAAGCAGATCACCAACGGTGCCCAGCCGCTGGGTGCCGTAGTGGCGAAGAAGGAAATTTACGACACCTTCATCGCCCAGGGCGGCCCGGACTACATGCTCGAGTTCCCGCACGGCTACACGTATTCGGCCCACCCGGTGGCCTGCGCTGCGGGCATCGCCGCGCTGGACATACTGGTGCGCGAAAACATGGTGGACCGTGTCAAGGCGCTGGCGCCCCATTTCGAAAACGCGGTGCACAGCCTCAAGGGGGCCAGGCACGTGGCCGACATCCGCAACTACGGCCTGGCCTGCGGCATCACCATTGCCGCGTTTGCGGGTGAGCCCGCCAAGCGCCCGTATGAAGTGGCAATGCGCTGCCTGGAAAATGGTTTTTATGTACGCTATGGGGGTGACACCATCCAGCTCGCTCCTCCCTTCGTCTCGACCGAGGCTGAGATCACGAGCATGGTCAACGCGCTGGGCGAAGCTTTGCAGGCTGTAGCCTGAAACCTTCCATGTATTTGCCCACCCACTTTTCCGAAACCCGGCCCGAGGTCTTGCACGACCTTATGTGTGCGCATCCGCTGGGTACGCTGGTGACCGTCACGCAGGGTGAGGCAAGTGCCGACGAACTGCCTTTCGTGCTCGACCCAGCTGCAGGGACGTTGGGCACATTGCGCAGCCATGTCGCGCGTGCCAACCCGGTGGCGCAGCTTGGCAGTGGCGAGCATGAGGTTCTGGCTATTTTCAGGGGGCCGCACGCCTACATCTCGCCGAGCTGGTATCCCAGCAAGGCCGCGCATGGAAAGGCGGTACCCACCTGGAACTATGTCATCGTCCAGGCCAAGGGGCGCTTGCGCGTTGTGGACAACGACGCCGAGTGGCTGCGCAGCCAGCTCGAAGCGATGACCAACAGTCAGGAGTCCGGTCGCCCGCATCCTTGGAGTGTCGGCGATGCCCCGGACGACTACTTGGCGCAAATGATGCGCGCCATTGTCGGCATTGAAATCACCATCGACGCTCTGGTTGGCAAATGGAAAGTCAGCCAGAACCGGGATGCGGCCGATCGCGCGGGCGTGGTCAATGCCCTGGCCTGCGAACCCTCGGACGTGGCACACGCCATGTCCCAACTGATTCCCGATTAACAACTTCAACCAAAGAACACCATGCAATCCATTGGACACCTCATCGACGGCAAGTCCGTCCAGGGCGGCACCCGCTCACAGGATGTTTTCAATCCGGCCACCGGCAAGGCTGAAAAGCGCGTTCTGCTGGCCGACAGGGTCACGGTGGAGCAGGCGATCGCGTCCGCGCAGGCCGCGTTTCCCGCCTGGCGCAATACGCCCGCTCTCAAGCGCGCCCGCATCATGAGCAACCTCAAGGTGCTGCTGGAGCAGCATGCCGATGAGTTGTGCGCACTGATCACTGCCGAGCACGGCAAGGTTCTGGGCGATTCGCTGGGCGAATTGCAACGCGGCATCGAGAACGTCGAATACGCCTCCTATGCGCCCGAGTTGCTCAAGGGCGAACACAGCAAGAACGTCGGCCCCGCCATCGACTCCTGGAGCGAGTTTCAGGCGCTGGGAGTGTGTGCGGGCATCACTCCGTTCAACTTTCCCATCATGGTGCCCTGCTGGATGTGGCCCATGGCTATTGCCTGCGGCAACACCTTTGTTCTCAAGCCCTCCGAGCGTGATCCATCCTCCACCCTGCGCCTGGCCGAGCTGGCCCTGGAGGCCGGGCTGCCACCGGGCGTGCTCAATGTGGTCAATGGCGACAAGGAAGCGGTCGACACGCTGCTGACCGACCCCCGCGTCAAGGCCATCAGCTTTGTCGGCTCTACTCCGATTGCAGAATACATCTACGCCACCGGTTGCGCCAGCGGCAAGCGGGTGCAGGCGCTCGGCGGTGCCAAGAACCACGCCGTGGTGATGCCCGACGCAGACATCCCCAACGCCGTCAACGCGCTGATGGGTGCCGCCTACGGCTCCTGCGGCGAGCGTTGCATGGCCATTCCGCTGGTTGTGGCCATCGGAGATGCCACCGCCGATGCGGTGGTTGCCGCTTTGCGGGTCGAGATCGGCAAGATGAAGCTCGGCGCGGGCACACAGGCCGGTGTGGACATGGGGCCGCTGGTGACACAGCAGCACTACGACAAGGTGGTGGGCTATGTGAATCAGGGCGTGGCCGAGGGTGCCACACTGGTAGTCGACGGCAGGGGAGTCAAGATCGCGGGCTTCGAGAACGGCTATTTCCTGGGGCCCTGCCTGTTTGACAACGTCACGCCCGGCATGAAGATCTACCAGGACGAAATTTTTGGCCCGGTGCTCGGTGTCATGCGCGTCAAGTCCTTGCAGGAAGCCATGAACCTGATTGATGCGCATGAGTATGGCAACGGCACCTGCATCTTCACGCGCGATGGTGAGGCCGCGCGCTACTTTACCGACAACATTCTGGTCGGCATGGTGGGTGTCAATGTGCCCCTGCCCGTGCCCGTGGCCTACCACTCGTTTGGCGGCTGGAAGCGCAGTCTGTTTGGTGACCTGCACGCCTACGGTCCGGACTCGGTACGCTTCTACACCAAGCGCAAAACCATCACCCAGCGCTGGCCTTCAGCCGGCGTGCGGGAGGGCACGGTGTTCAGTTTCCCCAGTAGCAAGTAGCTGTTCTTCTCACGCACGGCGGGTGACGGGGCTTGGGTGCTCTGGTTACGGGGCTAATTACGTTGATTTATATTTCGAGTATCATTGAAATATGGAATCAATTACCGTTGTCAAAGCTCTGGCGGCGCTGGCGCAGTCTTCCCGGCTGGAAATATTCCGGGCGCTGGTGGTCGCAGGCCAGGCCGGATTGACCCCTGGCGCGCTGGCTGAAAGCCTGCGCGTTGCGCCCAATACGCTGTCGTTTCATCTCAAGGAACTTATGCATGCCGATCTGGTGACCCAGGAACGCGTGGGACGCAATCTGGTGTACCGCGCCCAGTTTGACCGCATGCATGCGGTGCTGGCCTACCTCACACAGAACTGCTGCCAGGGCCAGGCATGCTTGGGCGAAACCACTACCCAATGCCCTTGCTGAAAGCATCCCCTCTATGCAATCCCCACTGAACGTCTTATTCCTTTGCACCCACAACTCGGCGCGCAGCATCCTGGCCGAAGCGGTACTGAACCACATTGGTGCCGACCGTTTCAGGGCCTTCTCCGCGGGCAGCAGTCCGCGCCCGAGTCAGCAACCCCACCCGCTGGGATTGCAGGCGCTGCGTGCTGCGGGTATTTCCATTGCGGGTTTGCACAGTAAAAGCTGGGATGAGTTCGCGCAGCCCGATGCCCCGCACATGGATTTGGTGATCACGGTGTGCGACAACGCCGCGGGCGAGGTCTGCCCCTACTGGCCAGGCCAACCCGCCACCGCGCACTGGGGCTACGCCGATCCTTCTGCCATCGAAGGCAATGAGGCGCAAAAGCTGGAAGCCTTTCGCCAGACGCTGCTGGCGATCAAACGTCGCATCGAACTGCTCGCGAGTCTTCCCGGCGCGAAGTTGCAGGCCGCGGCGCTGCAGAGCACGGCTCGCAGACTGGCTGAGGAACTGTGACTATGCGTGCGCAATGCGAAGTCGCAGCCAGCAAGGCCGGCAGCGCTCCCATGAGCGTCTTCGAGCGCTACCTGACGGTTTGGGTTTTTTTGTGCATCGTGGCGGGTATTGGCCTGGGCCAGTGGTTCCCGCAAGTGTTTCAGGCGATCGGACGCATGGAAGTTGCGCGGGTCAACTTGCCGGTGGGCATCCTGATCTGGGTGATGATCATTCCGATGCTGGTGAAGGTTGACTTTTCAGCCCTCGGGGAAGTGCGCCAGCACATTCGGGGCATCGGCATCACACTGTTTGTCAACTGGCTGGTCAAACCCTTCTCGATGGCCTTTCTGGGATGGCTGTTCATACGCCAGTGGTTTGCACCATGGTTGCCACCCGAACAGATCGACAGCTACGTTGCGGGCCTCATCCTTCTGGCCGCAGCACCCTGCACGGCGATGGTGTTTGTGTGGAGCCGCCTCACCGGGGGCGACCCCCTGTTCACGCTGTCGCAGGTGGCACTCAACGACAGCATCATGGTGCTGGCGTTTGCACCCCTGGTGGCGTTCCTGCTCGGGCTTTCAGCGATTACCGTGCCCTGGGATACTCTGCTCACATCGGTCGTGCTGTACATCGTGATCCCGGTTCTGCTGGCGCAGTGGCTGCGCAAGTCGCTGCTGGCCCGGGGCGTCGCTGCATTCGATGCGGCCATGGCCCGCATCGGCCCCTGGTCGATTTCTGCCCTGCTGGCCACACTGGTGCTGCTATTTGCCTTTCAGGGTGAGGCCATCCTGAAGCAACCGCTTGTGATTGCACTGCTCGCGATACCGATCCTGATTCAGGTGTTCTTCAATTCGGCGCTGGCCTACTGGCTCAATCGTGCACTGGGTGAAAAACACAACATCGCTTGCCCATCGGCGCTGATTGGCGCGTCCAACTTCTTTGAACTGGCCGTGGCCGCGGCTATCAGCCTGTTTGGCTTCAACTCCGGCGCCGCGTTGGCCACCGTTGTGGGGGTGCTGATCGAGGTGCCCGTCATGTTGCTGGTGGTCCATATCGTGAACAACACCCGGGGCTGGTACGAGCGTGGCGCGGCAACGCCTTAGCAAGGTGCTGCGAACCGACGCTTCTACTTGCCCACCGAATTCTCGATCAGCGCATCATCGACCAGTTTTTTCAGCTCCTCGTAACCGAAACTTGGC
Organism: uncultured beta proteobacterium; assembly: GCA_903864505.1. GTDB lineage: Bacteria > Pseudomonadota > Gammaproteobacteria > Burkholderiales > Burkholderiaceae_C > Allorhodoferax. The sequence goes on from CAIPGC010000116.1 coordinate 7,211, forward strand.
AACGGTTTACCATTGACAAAGTACTCGGGAGTCATGGTCACATGAAGGGTTTTGGCATCGGCCATATCCTGTGCAATAACCTGGCTGACCTCGGGCGAATTCATGTCGGTTTGAAGACGGCGCAGGTCCAGCGGCAAACCGCTCAAGGGATCCCAGATGAGTTGCACCTGAGAGGCATGGTTGAGCACCCAATGCCCTTGTGAAGCAAAAAGTGCCTCCAGCGTCGGTTGGAACATGCCCTGCTTTCGTGATGCCTCGATTGCCTTCACCACCTCATCCGATCCCTTGTGCAGCGGCGCGTAACGCATCGAAAGTTTGATCTTGCCCGGGTTGGCGGCCATCATCTTTTTCACCAGCGGATAGAAGTCACGGCAGGTTTCGCAGGCGGGGTCAAAAAACTCCACGATATGCACCGCAGCGTTGGGGTTTCCGAAGGTGTGGGCATGGGCGCGCTCCAGCACCGCGCGGTTCTGAGCCACCAGTTGCGCCGCCTGCTGTGCCTGATGGTTCTTGTACAACACGGCACCGAGACCAAAAACGCCGAGCAACAATACCGCAGCGGCGATGAAAATGTTTTTCTGTTTCATTGGGATTTACGCAAGGCGCTCAGGGCCAGAAGTAGGTTAATGCTTAGAAAAGCGACAAAGGACAGCAGGGGAATGGTGACAAACCCAAACCATTGCGCCTGAATTTTCCCACAGGGTACGCCTTGCGCACAGGGCGCCATGGCCTCAGGGATCACACCGATAGTCAGCAACAGATGGTAGGTGGCCAGTAGCAGCCCGGTGCTAGACAGCGGCAGGGCATAGCGCACTACCTTCGCATCCAGTGGAAACAGACCCACCGCCAGCACCACAACCAGAGGGAACATGGCGATGCGCTGGTACCAGCACAGTACGCAAGGCGTGAGCCCCATCACTTCGCCCATGAACAGGGCACCCAGGGTGGAAAGTGCAGCGATCAGCCACGCTGCAAAAATCAGAATCCAGCCAGAAATTTTCATGGTGCACCCACAGCGGGAGTCGGGCAAATCACGACATCACGCGCAGCAACGGCCAGGCTACCGCAAAAGCCTGTTCCCATCGCCCTGCAGCTTGAATACGGAAACCACTGTGACCAGATCCTCGGCCTGCGACTTGAGGCTCATGGCTGCGGTGGCCATTTCTTCGACCAGGCCGGCATTCTGCTGGGTGACCTGGTCCATCTGTTTTACCGCCTCGCCCACTTGGGAAACGCCCAGACTCTGCTCGGCACTGGCCACGCTGATCGCACCCATCAAATCGGTGACGGTTCGGATGCTGTTGACTACTTCGGTCATGGTGGTGCCGGCACGGTCTACCAGCGCGGTCCCACCCTCCACCCGCTCCACACTGGCGCTGATCAGCGCCTTGATTTCCCTGGCTGCGTCGGCTGACCGCCCCGCCAGGCTGCGAACTTCACTGGCGACAACAGCGAATCCACGCCCCTGCTCACCCGCCCGAGCAGCCTCCACCGCCGCATTGAGCGCGAGAATATTGGTCTGGAAGGCAATGCCATCGATCACTCCAATGATGTCTGCGATCTTGCGCGAAGAGTCGTTGATGTCCTTCATCGTGCCGACCACCTGAGAGACCACTTCTCCGCCCTGCACCGCGACCGTAGAGGCACTCATCGCCAGGCGGTTGGCCTGGTTCGCGTTCTCGGCGTTCTTTTGCACGGCAGCACTGAGTTCTTCCATCGATGCCGCCGTCTGTTCCAGCGAACTGGCCTGGTTTTCGGTGCGCGAAGACAGGTCGGCGTCGGCCGTTGCAATGGCCGCGCTGGCAACAGCCACACTGTGCGACCCGTCGCGCACGTCGGTGACGACTTTGATCAGATGCTCCTGCATCTCTTTGAACGCAATCAACAGACGTGCCGTCTCATTGCGCCCGGTGGCTTCAAATTGCATGGTCAGGTCACCAGAGGCCACCGCCGTGGATATTTCAACCGCCTTGTTGATGGGTCCAGTGATGGAACGGATGATCCAGACCGCCATCAAAGCCCCAATGGCCAGAGCCACGATCACCGTCGCTCCAATCAGATATTCGGTGCCTTCAACCGCCTGCTGTGTGGCATCGGTGGACTCGGTCAGCAGCGCATCCTGGTAACGCAGCAATCCGTCGAGTGCATCAAAGTAGGCCTGCTGGGCCGGAACCACCTTGTCGAGCAACAGGGCCTTGGCTTCAAACACTTGCCCTCCTACCGCCAGTTCCAGGGCTTCAACCTGCAGCGGGTCGTACAAACCACGCGTGGCCTTGACCGCCAACAGCAGCTTCTTGCCCTCGGGGGCCGTAATCTGGGCTTCCAGCGCCGCCAGCAGGCTGCCGATGCGCTTGCCAGCCACCTGAATGCGATCGGCCTCGCGTTTGACCACCGCGCTGTCGCTGCTGAGCACAATGTTGCGCAGCGCAATGGCGATCAGGTTGACGTCGCCCTTGATCTCATTCACCGAAACGATCTTTGGAATGCGCTCGGTAATAACCTGGTGGAACAGGTCATTGATGACACCTACCTTGAGGTGGGCGATGCCCCCCAGCAAGGCGGTTAGCAGTCCTAGAGTTCCAAACCCGAGAATGAGTCGGGTTGAAATCTTCATGTCACCAAAGTTCATAGTGCATAGCCCTCAAGATTACCGTATGCAGACCGGCCAGACATGATGCATGATCGCCAGTCTGTTGTCGGCAACTCTCCAAGGCTACATCATTCCAAGCATGCGCGGGAACCAGGTTGACAGGCCCGGCCAATAGGTCACCAGGATCAGGAAACCCAGCATCGACAGCAGCCACGGCCATACCGCCACCGTCAGCTCGGTAATGCCCATCTTGGTGATGCCTGATGCCACGTACAGGTTCAGCCCCACCGGCGGATGGCACATGCCGACCTCCATGTTGACCACCATGATGATGCCGAAGTGCACCGGGTCAATGCCCAGTTTCATGGCCACCGGGAACAGGATGGGCGCGAAGATCAGCACGATGCTGGAAGGCTCCATGAAGTTGCCGGCCAGCAGCAGCATCACGTTGACGGCCAGCAGGAAGGTCACCATGCCCAGGCCATTGCCCAGCATCCAGTCGGCCAAGGCTTGCGGAATGTTCTCATTGGTCATGATGAAGGAGAACAACACCGCGTTGGTAATGATGTACAACAGCATGGCCGACATATTGGCGGAGTTCAACAGCACCTTGGGCACGTCCTTGAGCTTCATGTCCTTGTAGACAAACACCGCCACCACAAACGCATAGACCGCACTCATGGCCGCCGCCTCGGTGGGCGTAAACAACCCGGTGTAAATACCGCCCATCACGATCACGATCAACAACAGACCCCAGGCCGAGGTCTTGAAGGCGGTGAAGCGCTCGGCCATGGTGGCCTTGGGCAAACGTGGATAGTTGAACTTGCGGGCACGGTAAAAAGTGACTCCGCCCAGAACACACGCCAGAGCGATGCCCGGCACCACGCCGGCCATGAACAGGGCCCCCACCGACGTATTGGTGGCCACCGAGTACATTACCATCACGATGCTTGGGGGAATCAGGATGCCCAATGCACCCGAGGTGGTGATCACGCCAGCGCCAAAGCTCTTGGGAAACCCGGCCTTGGTCATGGCGGGCAGCAGGATCGAGCCAATCGCCACCACCGTGGCAGGCGAGGAACCCGACACCGCAGCGAACAGGGCGCAGGCCAATACACCGGCCAGACCCAGGCCGCCATACCAGTGCCCGACCATGCTGGAGGCAAAGTTGATCATCCGTCGGGCCACCCCGCCGTGGGTCAGAAAGTTGCCCGCCAGGATGAAGAACGGAATCGCCATGATCTCGAACTTCTCAATGCCTGTAAACAGTTTGAGCGCGACCGATTCCAGTGGCACATTGGTAAAACCAAACAAAAAGGTGAGAACCGTTAACCCCAGTGAGATGGAGATCGGCATGCCGGTGAGCATCAGCACCAGCAGCAGCACAAAAATGATGGTTGCGTTCATTTCGAACCGCCTTCCTGGTCGGGTGTGTCGTCCGGATGCAGGTTGTCTTTCATGCCATAGGGGTTCACGTCAACGGGAAGCTTTGCCGTCTCTTCCTCGAGCCCATCCACATGCCCATGGTCATGGTGCGGCAACTCGCCAGTTCTTATAAATGCGACCAGCACTTGCAAGAAACGAAAGCACATCAAACTGGTGCCCAGGGGCACCGCGCTGTACACCATCCAGGTAGGCCACTCCAGGTCGGGGGTGGTGGGGCCTTCGGGAACGCCGTCCACCGACATGCCCAGCAGGTTGGCCCACGCATAGTGCGCGCCGTTTTCCCACACAAAGTTGCTCGCCAGGCCGGCCACAACGCCGGTAAATGCGACTCCGGCGCACAGGCCAAAGATGATGAACTTGCCACGCATCTTGTCATCAAGGCGGTTGATAAGCACGTCAACACCCACATGGATGCCGGTGCGCACGCCGTATGCGGCACCAAATTTGCACATCCAGACAAACATGATGATGGTGAGCTCCTGCGCCCAGCTCATGCTGAGCGACAAGAGCCAGTCCTGCACGCCGGGAATAGCCAGCCCGGCAGCGTAGCGGTGCACTACCGCAACAAAGATGATCAGCGTCGCCGCTCCCATCAGGAAGGTGACAAACCACTCTTCCAGGTGATCAAGAAACTTCATGGTTGGAACTCCGACTTTGTTCGTCCAGATGGCAGGGAGCAACTAACTCTGCTTAGAGTTTTTCCGGGTCAAAGCCGGTTTCCTTGTAGATGATCTGCAGAGTCTCCTTGCCGACGCGGTCGGCCATCTTGGCATGCACTGGCACCATGGCTTTCTTCAGTGCCATGCGTTCTTCCTTGGTGGGAACGTAGACCGCCGTTTTTCCACTCTTCTTCACCACCTCCAAAGCGTTATCGTTTTCTTCCATGGCGATCTTGTTGGCAAACGCGGTGGCCTCTTTCATGGCCGCCTCCAACTGGCCGCGCACGTCGCCTGGCAGCCCATCCCAGAACTTCTTGTTGACAATGACCGCGTAACCGAGGTAACCGTGGTTGGAGAGCGTGAGGTGCTTTTGCACCTCATGCAGCTTTTGGGTAGAGAAGTTGGAGATCGGGTTCTCGGTACCGTCCACCACGCCGGTTTGCAGGGCCTGATAGACCTCCGAAAATGCCATTACCTGCGGTATGCCACCGACGGACCGAATCTCCTCTTCCAGCACCTTGGAAGACTGGATGCGGAACTTCTTCCCTTTGAAATCGGCCACTGCCTTGAGTGGGGTGTTTGCGGAAAAGGATTTGAAACCGTTGTCCCAGTAGGCCAAACCCTTGATACCCTTGGGTTCCAGTCTTGCAAAAAGACCGGCGCCTACTGCGCCCTGCGTGATCTTGTGAAGATCGGCTGTGTCATCAAAAATGAACGGCAAATCGAAGGCCTCGAACTCTTTCACACCCAGGGGGCCAAATTTCGCCAGAGACGGTGCGAGCATTTGCACCGCACCGATTTGCAGAGCTTCAATCTCTTCCTTGTCCTTGTAAAGGGCACTGTTTGCATACACCTCGACCTTGACCTTACCCTTGGTCAATTCACCGGCACGCTTGGCAAAGAACTCCGAGGCATGCCCCTTGGGCGTGTCGGCGGCCACCACATGACTGAACTTGATGACGATGGGTGCCTGGGCAAAGGCTGGTATCGCGAGCGCGGTGGTAACGGCAACGGCCAGCAGGCTGCGAAGAAATGTGCGGTGATTCATAAGATGTCTCCTCGGGTTGGTATGGCGCGATTGTGCTGACAGGCAGGGGCAGCGCCAATTGTGGTTTTCCACATTTTTTGGGCGAAAGCGCTGAAATCCCCCACAGGTGTCAGGGGCTGCCTCTAAACTTGTTCCATGCCGCTTCCGTTGCCCGCCCAGCCCACCGCCTTGCGCACTTCTGCCTGGCGGCGCGGCCTGTGGGCATGGCCCTTTGTTCTGGCACTCATTTTTTCCAGCACGGTGGGCAGGTGGCTGCAGTGGTCTGATGAACAGGAACGCGAGGAAGACCGTCGCACCCTGATCGCGGATGTGCTGACGCTGGAGAGCCGCATGAGCGAGTGGCTGGCACGCGAAGATAACGAAGTGAAATTGCTCGCCTCGGTGTTGCCGCGTCAGGTGAACGACGCACTTCTGTTGCGCGAGCGGACCGTGGTGGAAGGCCTGCGCAGGTTGTGGGTCAGCGTCACGGTGATCGACTCGGGCAACCGCCTGCTGGCCCATGTACCGCAGCAAACGCAGCACCCGGACGGGTCTTCCACCGGTGCCAGCAGCGACGACCGCGGGCTGTCGGCTCACCTGTCAACCCCCGTGCGCGGGGGCGGACGGCTGATTGTGCGTTTTGCTCCCGCTTCTCTACTGCGACTGACCGTACCATGGTGGATCTCCCGCAAATACGATGTACGCCTTGTCGACGACTATGGTCAACGCATTGCAGCCACCGGTGACGCGTTGCCCACCGCCGGACGCCAGAGCTACCGCGTCAGCATGGATCCCCACATGCCGGACGCATTTCTGGAGCTCACCGCCCGTGACGTACGTCCGCCCTGGTGGCGCACTCTGCCAATGGGGCTGATGGTGGTTTTTGTGATCCTGAGCGCCGCAGCATCGTGGACCTTGCGCCGCCAAATGCGCGAGGTAGTCAGCGCCGAGGCCCGCTGGCGCACCGAGGCAGCCTGGCGCCGTGCCATTGAAGACTCGCTAACAGTAGGCCTGCGCGGACGTGACGTTCATGGGCGGCTGGTGCATGTCAACCGTGCCTTCTGTTCCCTGGTGGGCTTTACCCCGGAGCAGTTGCTCGGCCAGTTGCCTCCGATGCCGTACTGGCTGCCGGACGCGGTGGAAGACAGCATGCAACGCCACCTGCGCAACATGGCCGGCAACGCGCCGCGCGACGGCTACGAGGCACGCTGGCAGCACGCCAATGGAGCCCCGATCGACGTGATGATTTTCGAGTCCCCACTGGTCGACGCGCACGGAGCGCACATGGGCTGGATGGGGTCGATTGTGGACATCACCGAGCGCAAGCGCTCGCAGGAGCGTGAGGCGCGCCAGTTGGAGGCCCTGGCCAACCAGGCGCGCCTGACGACGCTGGGCGAAGTCGCCTCCGCCCTGGCCCACCAGCTCAACCAGCCCCTGGCCGCCATCGCCGCTTACAACGCCGGCGTGCTGCGTTCGCTGGAGAGCCTGCAGGTGCAGAGCCCGCTGGTGCTCGATGCGCTGGGCCGCGAGAGCGAGCAAATTGCGGAGGCCGGACGCATTGTGCAGCGCATCCGCAGTTTCCTGACCCGCCGCGCACCCCAACCCGAGCCCTGCCAGTTGACCGAGATTGTTCAGCTCGCGCTCTCCCTGCTTCGGCGTGACCTGGCGCGCCAGTCGATCCTGATGCAGACCCACGCAACCGACAAGCTGCCCCTCGTTCTGGCCGACCCGGTGCTGGTGGAGCAGGTGCTTATCAATCTGGTGCGCAATGCGGCCGATGCCCTGACTGGCGTCGTCGAACCCCGCATTGAGCTGGTCGTTGGTCGGGCCGGGCCGCACTTTGTACGGGTGGATGTGAACGACAACGGCTGCGGCCTGGGCGGACGCGGCATCCAGGAACTCGCTACTCCGTTTCACTCCACCAAGCAAGATGGCATGGGTATGGGACTGTCCATTTGCCGCTCGATCATCGAGGCCCACCACGGAGCACTCGAAGCCGGCCAAAGCACGCTCGGCGGTGCCTGCCTGTCCTTCACCCTGCCAGTCGATCTGACCCAGGAGCCCCCCTGATGCAAGCAACCGACGAAGTCGAACCCACGGTCCATCTGGTCGATGACGAGGCCGCGGTGCGCGATGCGCTGTCCTTTTTGATGCGCTCTCACGGAATGTCGGTGTGTAGCTATGCGAGCGGCACCGATTTTCTGGCCGCCTTGACTGCCGCGCCTATGCGTGGCTGCGTTGTGCTCGACGTGCGCATGGAGCCGCTGTCGGGGCTGCAGGTGCACGACCAGTTGCTGGAACAGGGTGTGACGCTGCCCGTGCTGTTCCTGTCGGGCCACGGTGACATTCCGATGGCGGTGGACGCACTGCAAAAAGGCGCTTTCGACTTTCTGGAAAAACCCTTTCACGGCGACACCCTAGTGCAACGGGTGCAGCGCGCTCTGGCGCTGGAGGCAGCCAACCACTCCCAGCAGACCGAGCATCGCAAGGAAATGGACCGCCTGGCCAGCCTGACCGAGCGGGAGCATGCCGTCATGCTGCTGGTAGCGGCGGGCAAACTGAACAAGGTGATTGCCGACGAACTGAGCGTGTCGGTGCGAACCGTAGAAGTCCACCGCGCCCGCGTATTCGCCAAACTCGGGGTACGTTCATCGGCCGAAGCGGCCTCCTTGCTGACGCGCATTGAGCAGGACGAAGAGCATCGCAAATCGCGCAAGGGATAATCCCCGCCACATGGCACTTATCACCTTACTTGACGCCCAGCTGGCTTTTGGGCACGTTGCCCTGCTCGATCACGCTGATTTTTCTCTGGAAACGCAGGAGCGCGTGGGTCTGATCGGGCGCAATGGCGCAGGCAAATCCTCCATGCTCAAGATCCTCGCCGGCATGGAAAAACCGGACGACGGCACCGTGCAGGTGCAGAACCACACCCGCATCGCGTTTGTCGCCCAGGAGCCGCAGCTCGAAGCCGATGCTACGATTTTTGCAGCGGTCAGCGCAGGCCTGGCGCGCGTTATCGGCCTGATTGATGAATACTCCCAAGGCCATGGCGACCTCGACGCAATGCAAAGCGAGATCGAGGCGCTGGACGGCTGGAACTGGGAGCAGCGCGTAGGCGAGACGCTGCACCGCCTGCACCTGGAGCCGCAGGCCATCGTCAATACGCTCTCCGGCGGCACCAAGAAGCGGGTCGCCCTGGCCCAGGCGCTGGTGTCGCAGCCCGACGTGTTGCTGCTGGACGAACCCACCAACCATCTGGATCTGGACAGCATCGAGTGGCTCGAAGGTCTGCTGGTGGAGTTCAAGGGCAGCATCATCACCATCACGCACGACCGCACGTTTCTGGACAAGGTTGCCACCCGCATCGTGGAACTGGACCGCGGACAACTGCTCTCCTACCCGGGCAACTTTGGGGCCTACCTGCTGCAGAAGGAAGAACAGTTGGCCCAGGAGGCGGTCATCAATGCCAAGGCGGACAAACTGCTGGCCCAGGAAGAAATCTGGATTCGCAAAGGCGTCGAGGCACGCAGAACCCGCGCCACTGCGCGCATCGTGCGCCTGGACGAGTTGCGTGCCAAGCGCGAGGCACGGCGCGAAGCCGTGGGTAGCGTCAACATGGACCTCGCCAGCGGCGCTGCCAGCGGCAAACTGGTCTCCGAGATGACCCACGTCTCCAAACACTTTGGCGACCGTGCCATCGTCAGGGATTTCACTGCCACCATCCTGCGCGGTGACAAGATCGGGCTGCTCGGCCCCAATGGCGCGGGCAAGACCACGCTACTGAAAATGATTCTGGGCGAATTGAAACCCGACCCGGCCCCGGCCAATGCGCCCAGGCCGGAGCCGGGCCACAGCCCCTGGGGCACCGTGCGCCTGGGTGCCAACGTCACCGTGGCCTACTTTGACCAGATGCGCAACGCGCTGGACCTGGACGCCACGCTGGAAGATTTCATCAGCCCCGGCTCCGAGTGGATCGAGATCGGCAACCGCCGCCAGCATGTCAAGAGCTACCTGGGTGACTTTCTGTTTTCGCCGGCACGCGCCAATTCACCGGTACGTTCCTTGAGCGGAGGTGAGCGCAACCGGCTGCTGCTGGCACGCCTGTTTGCCCGCCCGGCCAATGTGCTGGTGCTGGATGAGCCGACCAACGACCTCGACATCGATACGCTGGAATTGCTGGAAGACCTGCTGCAAAACTACGACGGCACGGTGTTCCTGGTGAGCCACGACCGCACCTTCATGGACAACGTGGTCACCAGCACCATCGCCTACGAGGGCGATGCGCGGTGGCGCGAGTACGAAGGCGGCGTGAACGACTGGCTGACCCAGAGCCGCCGCGCCAGTGATATCGCCCAAAGCAAGGGTCAAAAGGGATCCAAGCCCTTTAACTACGAGCGTGAGCAGCTATCGAAACAGGAGCAGCTTCTGGCCTCGGCCACGCCGGCAGTGACCGCCAGCGCCGCGCTGATACCAGCACCGAAGGCGCGCAAACTCAGCTTCAAGGAGCAACGCGAACTCGCTGGCCTGCCCGATGCCATCGCCGCGCTCGAAGCCGAGCAGAAGGAAATTGCCCGGACCCTGGCCGATGGCAGCCTCTACGCCACCGACAACGCCCGCGCAATTGGCCTGGCCAGCCGCAGCGCACAGATCGATGACGCATTGATGGCGGCGCTGGAACGCTGGGAAGCCCTCGGCAAGCCTGCCTGAGGGGGCGTTCGAAGGGTCACCCTCCCGTCAGAAAAAGGTCGGCGCTCTCCCCGGACTCTGCATGGTCCGTCAGCCAGCGAGCCACCCACGCAGGGATCTCGGCCGCAGGCATGGGGCGCGCAATGCCGTAGCCCTGCGCCAACTCGCACCCCATGGGCAACAGCGCTTCGGCCAATGCGGTGGTTTCAACGCCCTCGGCAATCACACGGCGACCAAACGCCTTGGCCAGCCCGATGACACCCTGCACGATGGCCAGATCATCGGCATCGGTCAGCATGTCGCGCACAAAGCTTTGGTCGATCTTGAGCAACTGCGCCGGCAGACGCTTGAGGTAAGTCAGCGACGAATATCCGGTACCAAAATCGTCCAGCGCAAACCCGACTCCGAGCGCCTGGCAAGCCCCCATCAGTTCCGACACCTGCGCCATATCCTCCAGCGCGCTGGTCTCCAGAATCTCCAGTTCGAGGCTGTAGCGGGGAAGTTCGGGGTGCAGTGCCAGCAACGCAGACAAGCGCGGCGCAAAATTGGCTTGCTGCAACTGGTGCGCGCCGATATTCACGCTTACCGGCAGGCACAGCCCCTGCGCACTCCAGTGCTGCATCTGGGCGAGCGCCGTCGCAAGCACCCATTCGCCTACTTCGATGCTGACCGGGTGTTCTTCAATCGTGGGCAGGAACAGGCCCGGAGCCAGCAAACCTCGCTCGGGATGCTGCCAGCGAATCAGGGCTTCGGCGCCGACCACGGCACCGCTGCGCAGGTTGACCTTGGGCTGGTAATACAGCACAAACTCCTCGCGCTGCAAGGCCGTCTGTATCTGCTCCAGACTTTCCTGCAGTGACTTGCTGGCAACGTCGTGGGCAATGTCAAACAGGTGATAGCGGTTTTTGCCGGACTGCTTGGCCTGGTACATGGCCTGGTCGGCGTGGCGCATCAGCAGGTCGGCGTCCGAGCCATCTTGCGGGTAGAGGGTAACGCCAATGCTGGCCGAGACCTGCAATACGGTGGCATCTACTGTCACTGCGGCTGCGGCGGCATCGAGCAAGCGCTTCAGTATTGGTTCGCACGCGCTCGCGCTCTCCAGGTCCACCAGCACCGCCACAAACTCGTCTCCGCCAATACGTGCCAGCGTGTCCCCCTCGCGCAGCGCAGTCTTCATGCGCTGCGCCAGCGAAATCAGCAGATGGTCGCCCACCTCGTGCCCGTAGTGGTCGTTGACGGACTTGAAGCCATCGAGGTCGAGAAAGGCCACAGCCAGGCAATTTTTTCGCCGCTGACTTTGCAGCAGCCCCTGGCTTAAGCGGTCCGCCAGCAGCACCCGGTTGGGCAAACTGGTCAGTGCGTCGTAATGGGCGATGTGCTCCAGCTGACGCTGATGGTCTTTCATCGGCGTAATGTCGGTAAACAGTGCGACGTAGTTCTGCGCCTTGCCCGCCGCATTGCGCACCACACTCATGGTGAGCAGTTCGGCATAGACTTCACCGCCCTTGCGCCGGTTCCATATCTCGCCGCTCCAGTGGCCACGCTCCTGCATCTCGTTCCACATCTGCTGGTAGAACTCTGGTCCGTGGCGACCGGACTGCAGGATGCTGGGCTTTTGGCCCACTGCCTCCTCGCGGCTGTACCCCGTGACACGCGAGAACGTGTCGTTAACATCGATCATGACCCCACTTGAGTCGGAGATGATGATGCCCTCGCGCGCGAAGGTAAACACGCTGGCAGCCAGTTGCAGCCGCTCATCGGCCAATTGGCGCTGCGTTATGTCTTCGCCTGACGACAGGGTGCCCATGGGGACACCGCGTTCGTTGCGCAACACGGTGTTGCTCCAGGCAACAACTCGCACGTCCCCGTTGGCCGGAATGATCCGGTTTTCGAACCGCTCACGTCCCTCGGAGGCACCTGCCATCAGGGCTTCAAACGCGTGTCGTGCCGCAGCACGCTCCTGCTGTGGCAGAAAATTATCGATCCAGTCCAGCCCCAGCAGGTCCTGCTCCGGGTGTCCCAGCACTTCTTCGGTCTTGCGGTTGAGCAGGGTAATGCGGCCATTGCGGTCCAGCGCAATGAGCATGACCCGCGCAATGTCGAGGTAACGCTGAGCGGTATCGCGCTGCTGCACCAGTTCCAGGGTGCGCTCCTGCACGCTGGCCTCCAGCACCGAGCGGGACTTGGCGACACCCTCTGCCATGGTGTTAAAGGCCTGGGAAAGTTCAACCATTTCCCGGCTGTCCGATGCCTCAAAGTGGGCGCGCGCCGCCAGATCGCCGCGACCGAGCAGGGTTGCCGAGCGTGACAACCGAGCCAGCGGCCGCGTCAAATGGCGCGCCGTCATGGCAATCACCAGCATGGCGATGGCAGAAAGCACGGCGCCCACCACCATCATCACCCTGACGCTGGCGTGCATCTCGCTGAGCACCTCTTCACGGGCCTGGTAGCGCAGCAACGTCCACTGCAGCCCCTCGCCCAGTGACACGTGCTGCGATACGACCAGCATTTCTTTGCCACCTGCGCCAACCTGCGACACGCCCAGACCGTGCTCGCCACCGGTTGCCAGTGTCAGTCCCTGCAGTAGCGGGTCGGTGCGGCTTTGCGAGGCTGATGCAGACAGCAACTGCCCAGTGCTGCCCAACACCACCGAGCGTCCGGTCAGACTTGTGTACGCATCGTCGCTGCGAACCGCCTTGCTCGCCACCGTGACCGCATCCATGACCACCATCAGGTAGGCGGCATGGTTCACGCCCGGTTGCGCTCCCCTGGGCATACCAACCGGGCGCACCACCACCAGCGTAGGTGAATCTGCCTCACTGGACTCTTCCATCCACTCAAGCGCTGCGGCCCGCGTGGCTCGATCGAGAATGCCTGCATCGGCTAGAAGCTGCCCGATCTCTTGTACCCGGCTGGAATCCCGAATGGTATGGTTTTGCGCGTCCACCAGACGCAACCGCTTGAACACACCCGGGTAGGCACGTTGCAGATTTTCAAACCTATGCAACAGATCCGAACCGGGCCCGGTGCCTGTGTTCGCTACCGCCTGGCCCCATGCCGGGTTATCGGCCAGTACCAGAATATCGCCACGCCAGTCCTCCATGGCGGTGCGCAGCACATAACCCTGGTGCACCACCGTTTGATCGAGCGCGCGCCCGGCCAGATCAAGCCGCTGCGCCACCGCCCCGGCGACCCCGAGCGCGGGCAGCCCGAAATACCATAGATAAAAAATTCCCGCCACGGCAGCCACCAGCATGGCCCCGAATATCAGGACTATGCGGTTGGCAAATGACATGTCTTGCGCAGCAATGCCACCAGTTGGTCAATCTCGAAAGGCTTACCCACATGGTCGTTCATACCTGCGGCCAGACAGGCTTCGCGGTCCGACGCCATGGCATTGGCCGTCATCGCGATGATAGGCACCGCAGTCATTCCCAACTCCTGGCGAATCGCACGGGTGGCCTCATACCCGTCCATCACCGGCATCTGCACATCCATCAGCACCACGTCAAAGGCATCGGGTGTCTTCGCCAGTGCCTGCATGCCAAGTTTCCCGTTATCCGCCAGCGTCACCAGCGCGCCCTCCTGGCTCAACAGCCCCTTGGCCACCAGCTGGTTGATCTTGTTGTCTTCCACTACCAGCAAGCGCATGCCCGCCAAGCGCTGTGGCTTGTTGGTTGCGCGGGGCGCTGCAGGGTTGACACCAGCGCTTGCCTTGGCACGGGCGGCACTTGCGTCCATCACTGCATCGAACAGCATGGACGCCGTTATCGGCTTGGACAAGAAACCGTTAATGGCAGCCTGTTCGGTGGCAGAACGCTCCCCCAAGACATCGCGCCCATGGGCGCTGACCATCAGAATTAGGCACTGGCTGCCGAGCAGGGCGCGAATCCGCTGGCTGGTCTGCCAACCGTCGAGGTCCGACATTTTCATATCCACAAAGGCGACCTGATAGGGCTTGTTCGCGGCCAGGCTTTGTTCGGCCATGCGCACCGCCTGCACCCCACCAGTGGCCCGGTCACTGGACCACCCCAGCGACGCGGTCATATCCGACAGCAAAGCAAGCGCATGGGCGTTGTCATCTACCACCAGCACGTGCTGTGTCTGCACCGGGTGAGCAACCGATTCTGGATCGGATTCGTGATGATCCAAATTCAGGCGAATCTGAAACGAGAAGGTGCTTCCCTTTCCGGCCGCGCTTTCGAGTCGAATCTTGCCGCCCATCAGCCCCACCAGACGCTGGCAAATGGCAAGCCCCAGACCGGTACCGCCAAAGCGACGGGTGGTCGACGCCTCGGCCTGCGAAAAACCGCTGAAGATATGTAACTGATTCTCTGGTGCAATGCCAATGCCGCTGTCGATCATGGCAAATTCGATCAGTGCATCGCTGGCTGTGCGCTCTATCACGCGCAAGCGCAGTACCACTTCGCCCTGCTGGGTGAACTTGATGGCGTTGCCCCCCAGGTTGATCAGAATCTGCTGAAGGCGCATGTCGTCACCGACCAACGCTTTGGGCACCGCCGGATCGATGTCAAACAGCACATCAACCGCCTTGCCGCCCACATTGGCGGAAAGGATCACCGACAGGTCGCGCAACAGACGGTCCAATCGGAAGGGACGCAGGTCCAGCGCCATCTTTCCCGCTTCGATCTTGGAAAAATCAAGAATGTCATTGAGCAGTCCCAGCAACGATCGCGCAGCACCCTCGGTCTGGGTGGTGTACCCGAGTTGCTGCGTGTTCAGTTCGGTCGCCTGCATCAGCTTGAGCATGCCCAGGATCGCATTCATGGGCGTGCGCAACTCATGGCTTATATTGGCCAGGAACTGCCCCTTGGCCAGGCTCGCCTGCTCGGCAATGTCTTTGGCCGCCTCCAGGGAATGCTCGATATTCTTGCGATCGGTGATGTCGGTGCGAATCGCAATGTAGTGGTCCGACAGTCCGTCTGCTCCGATCAGGGGCACAATGGTTGCGCTCACCCAATAATGCTCTCCTGACTTCTTGCGGTTGCAGACCTCGCCACGCCACACCTGCCCGCCGCTGATGGTGTGCCACAGCACATCGTAGAAATTCGAAGGATGCACCGCCGATTTGACCATTCGGTGGGTCTGTCCCAGCAACTCGTCACGGCTGTACCCGCTGATATCGCAAAACCGATCGTTGGCGTAGGTGATGATGCCCCGGCGATCGGTGATGCTCACAATGGCGTGCTGGTCCAGGGCAAACTTCTGATCGTCCAGCGCACGGCGCGTTGCCTCCCGCTCATGCACCAGAAGCGCGGTCCGGTTGAACATATCCACCACCCCCCGAATCTCTGCGGGCGCATTCTGCGGAACGAGTTTGGCTGCATCCAATGTGCCCTTACCCAGCGCCTCCACCAAGATGCGCAGTTGCTCCAGACTACCGAGCCAGCGCGCCAACGGAAAGCGGATCAAGACCAAACCGCCGACCAGACTCAACATCCCCAGGCTAAGTGCCACCACGGTGATCGACCACATGTCTCCGGCCACATGGGGTGCATCAAACTGCAAGCGCAAAACCCCGTAGTCCTTTCCCCCCACCGAAATGCTGCGGTTTACATCGTAAAGATCCCCGTCCACAAGTTTCACCAGCCAGCCAGGAGCCGGGTTATAGTTTTCCTCACGACTTTGTGCAGAGACCTTGCCCCCGGCGGTATCGATAAAAGCTGCAGTTGCAAACGTGGGCCCAAGCACTGCCTTGTCCAGCGTCTTGCGCACGGTGTCGTAATCACCAATCACCACGCTGTCCTGCAACGCCTGCGCCACCACTTCGACCAGCATCACCGATGCCTGCTGCGTGTCTTCGACCTGCTGCTGGTATTGGTAGGTTAGAAACAGCCCCAGTCCGGAGCCCACAAATACCAGCAGAGTGACGCTGTACAGCGCAAACATCCGGTTGATCAGGGAGTCCGGCAACAGGTGCCCGATCCAATTGCCGAGTTTGTTCATGGCGTTGGTCACGTCGCGGTGGAGCGGGTTACTTCAGATTGGCTGGAGCCGTTTGGTAGAA
>CAIPGC010000117.1 GCA_903864505.1 uncultured beta proteobacterium
CTACCAACTCGAGGGCCAGGAGTCTTTGCCTGTCGTCATGCTCTGCAATTCTTTGGGATCAACCTTGGAGATGTGGGAGCCGCAGATGTCTCCATTGCTTACACGTTTTCGGGTCCTTCGGTATGACACCAGAGGCCATGGTCTATCGGCCATTCCAATTGGCCCCTGCTCCATCGAACAACTCGGCAAAGATGCTTGTTCGTTGCTGGACCACCTGAAAATCGACAAGGTCGACTTTTGTGGGCTGTCGATGGGCGGGATGACGGGAATGTGGCTGGGCATTCACCATCCAGAGCGCATCCGACACCTGGTGCTGTGCAACACGGCTGCCAAACTGGGCAGCCCGGAGGTCTGGAATGCGCGTTTGGGTGTGCTGGCCAAGGAAGGAATGGCAGGTTTGACGCCGGCGATTCTTGATCGGTGGTTCACGGCAGGCTTTCAGCAACGCTCACTGCATGTGATTAAACGCATTCGCGGCATGCTGATGGCAACGGATCCAAATGGGTATGCCGCCAACGCGTGCGCCGTTCGGGATATGGATCTGCTGGCGGATATTTCCAGGATTGAACTTCCCACCTTGGTAATTGCCGGCAATCATGATGGCTCCACGCCGCCAGAGCTTGGACGGGATATCGCTCAGCGCATCAAGGGTTCAAAGTTTGTCGAACTTGAAGCCGCTCACTTTTCTAACTGGGAACAGGCAGCGGGCTTTACTGCGGCGGTGATGGACTTCCTGGGATAGACAGGTCAGTTGGATGCCGTCTAGTTCGATCCCACATGTTGGACTGAATCGTGAACACAAGCAGTGTGCCTAAGCGGCCAGCTAGAGTTGGTAGCAGCGGTCATTCATTTCGCCAGCAGTTTAGGTTCTATCGCTGTCTGGCGCAGCGAAGGGCCGAACGTCATCAAGATTTCTTGTATTGTTTCCCGCAATAGAAGCTCGCGTCGATTTTGGATGGACCGGTCCGGGGCAATTTGCTTGAAGGCAGATGCCAACGGAACTGATCGACGAATCCGGTACAACCGAGTGTCCGCAGCAACTACTACCTTGTTCCGGTACTACAATGAATTTGCCACAAAGCTATCAGGAGAGGTACTGTCATGTCGAATTCCAAGTTCAGACTTATCACCCGCAGTGACTTCGATGGGCTGGTATGTGCGGTTCTCCTCAAGGAAATGGATCTGATTGACGACATCAAGTTCGTTCATCCCAAGGACATGCAGGACGGCAAGATCGAAGTCAGTGACCGAGACATCACCACCAACCTGCCGTATGTGGAGGGCGTGCATCTCTCCTTTGATCACCACGCATCCGAAACCATGCGCAATGAGGTGCACACCAACCACCTAATCGACCCCGATGCCCAGTCAGCGGCCCGCGTAGTCTTTGACCATTACGGTGGCACCAAGCAGTTCGGGGAGCGCTTCAATGAAATGATGGAAGCCGTTGACAAGGGCGATGCGGCGCAGTTCAGCGCGGATGAGATCCTGAACCCCAGCGGCTGGGTGTTGCTGAACTACCTCATGGATTCCCGCACTGGCTTGGGTCGTTTTCGCGAGTTCAGGGTCGGCAATTACCAGTTGATGATGGATCTCATCGACTACTGCCGTACGCATGGAATTGAAGACATCTTGAAACTGCCTGACGTCGTTGAGCGGGTAGAACTGTATTGTGAGCATGCCGCCAAGGCCAAACTCCAGTTGCATCGGTGCACCACGGTTCACCACAACCTGGTCGTTGTGGATTTGCGCAAGGAGGAAACCATTTATGCGGTCAACCGCTTTATGGTCTATGCCCTGTTCCCAAGCGCTAATATTTCCATACATGCCATGTGGGGTGTGCAGAAGCAAAACACGGTGTTTGCGGTGGGCAAGTCCATTACCAACCGCTCGTCGCGTGTCAACATCGGTGCGTTGATGCTGGTGCACGGTGGCGGCGGTCACGAGAACGCGGGCACCTGCCAAGTGCCCAATGAAGGTGCCGACACCGTGTTGAAAGAATTGGTGGCGAGAATCAATGCAGTGGACTGATCTGCAGAGTTCCCCCGCCAGTCGAAAAATGGCAACTATTGCCGGTGTCGATGGTGGGGGCGCCAGCCTAATTCAAGGGTCATTGATTCGACTACACAAAGCCGACGTTCGCTGGCGCAACATTGGTGTGCATGCGATCAACTGGATCATCGTTGTGATACTGCGGTCGACATGTGGCCTGCCTCCCTGAGGATGCCATCGATCAGTTCCTTTGGGATGCGGCCCTCGGCTTGGTGAGGCACCTTGGACAGCGCATCGCGCCAAGCTTTGTTCTCAGCATGCGTTAGCTCAACTACTTGCGTTAATCCTGATTTTCTAACGGACTCAAGCGCTGCATCATTGTTCCTTTGTGCAGATTCGTTCGCAAATTCCGTGGCATCCCTCAAGGCGCCCTCAAGCATTGAGCGAATCTCAGGCGTTAACCCGCTCCAGAACTTCTTGTTAGTAACCACAGCGTAACCCAAATAGCCATGATTCGATAGTGTCAGGTAGCGCTGTGCGGTATGCAAGTTTTGAGTGTAGAAGTTGGAAACCGGTCCTTCGGTACCATCGACCATCCCGTTCTTGAGGGCGTTGTAAACCTCATTGAATTGAAGCACCCGGGACTTTGCACCCAGTGCCCTCATCTGCGCCTCGAGTATGCGTGATGGCTGAATGCGCAAACTGAGCCCAGCAAAATCAGCAGGCGTGCGCAAAGGACGATTTGCGCTCATTTGCTTGAATCCATTGTCCCAAATCGCCAGTCCAACGACTCCTTGTCGCTCGAGTTTGGCGAGCAGGGACTTGCCGATCGGGCCCTGAGTCACCCTATGCGCAGCTTCGATGTTGGGGAACAGGTAGGGAAGATCAAATACTTCAAACTCCGGGGCGTACAAGACCTTCAGTTTGGTCAGCGATGGTGCAAGCATTTCGACACTTCCAAGTAGCAGTGCGGAAATTTCCTCGTTGTCTCCGTACATGCGACCATTTGGGAGCAGGTCAACCCTCACTTTGCCAGCAGATCGCTGTGCGACCAACTCTGCAAACCTTTCGGCAGCCTGGCCCTTCGGTGATTCTGTAGCGACAACGTGGCTAAATCGAATCACCATGACATCTTCGGCGATTGCGGACTGAATTGCTGCCGCTGCAAATAGCGCAAAAAACAGGCGACTAAGGTAACGCATTGGTTTCTCCCTTCCTTCTAGTTAGGGACGGTCGAACAATTCGACCGTCTTATGGGTACATACGTAGTGGCGCAGCTAAACCGGCCACGGTCCTTGTCACGTCGTAGAGTCCCGGTGCCAGCAACCTTCCAGATTTCGTTTCATGTCAGCGCGAATGAACCGGGGCAACTGGTACTCACCCGCAATGGGGATGGCCTTCTCTATACGGTCAACGGGCGTGCCACCGGCACCAGTCAAATTGTGGGCACTGCACTGACCATCACGCCGATCGCGGGGGGAAGGCGCAGCTTTTCAAGCTCACTTACCGTCTTCCCAACGACTTGGCCAGGTCGAAAGCCAGCATCAAGCAGACGTTTGATTTAGAGGAGTTGGTCGATGGTCTTGCGTGAATAAGCGGCTTTGCCGTCCTCCATTGATTCCACTGGGGGAAATCCGAAGCGCTGGCGCCACTTTCGAAGTTGACCCTTTCCAAAGCCCGTTTCACGCTCGATTTCCGACGATGAAACAAAGGTTCTGTTGCGCATGGTCGCTCAGAGTAGCAGCAAAATAAACATTTGTCCGCACTACTTTGTCACGGACTTGCGCGCTACTTTGTGCGTTGTGGCGTTTGGCATTCATTCGCTCGGCTTCGGCAGCAGCGCCTGATGGTCTCGTTTGAAGATTTTCGACCAGCAACAAGTGCTGCCAATGGAGTTTGATGCATCGCGCGCGGTCAGTCGCCGCAACATTGAAAGATCCCATGTTTTACCCGTCCGTCGGTAGCGTTGAGCTTCCGGTCATCATTGAGCACGCAGTTTCGGCACTTAACGACGATCTTCACCTCTTCAGGACGATGGCCAAATTGGTTCTCGATCAAATCGCGGATGAGATGCCAGATCTTCGAGCCCATGCGGCTGACCAAGAATCTGCTGGACTCTTTGCCTCTTTGCACCGGCTCAAGGGAAGCCTCGGCGCCATTTCAGCCATGCCTTCCTATCAAGCCTGCTCTGCACTCAACAGCCTGGCCCGCGTCGATGCCGCTGAATCGTTTGCGATGGGCTTAGGCCAACTGGAAAAGGAAATTGGTCGACTTCGTCCCTTTTTGTCGGCCTGGCTTGCCAAAAATGAACGGGAAGAATATGAACATGGTTTGTTCCCATCATCGGTAGATGCCGTGAAGAATCACTGAAGTTCTGACTCCAACCCTGCTAGTTGCAACGGGCCGCCTCGGTGATGTCTTGCACCCCCAGTTTCGCCAACAAGGCGGCGATCACTTCCACTTCAAAAGGATCATCGTCCACCGCCAATACCGTGAGGCCGGAGCGGCCCTTGAAAGTTTCATGCACTGACCTCACCAGAAAGTGCCTGGTGTAATTGTTCTTGCTGCAAAGGCTTGGTAAAAGCACCCCGCAAATTCAGACCAGATGCTACCGCAATCTGACGCGCCAGAGCCAGCATCTGGGCGTCTCCCCCGCTGATCAGAATGACCCCGCCGGGGTAGCGGCGCTTTGCCAGTTCGCCTACAAATTCAATGCCATCGCGCTCGGGCATAAAAATGTCGCAAATGACAAAGTCGGGTGGCTCTGGCATCTCGTCCAATAGGCGCAGCCCGACGCTGCCATCGTGTGCCGTTTGAACTTTGGTGAAGCCCAGCTTGCCCAGTGTGAGACGTGCCAGGTCCAGGCTGTAGTCATCATCATCGATCACCAAAACGGTGGACTGCGTTTCAAGTATTTCTGTTGTCATCGCGCTTTTCCCATTATTTATGTTCATGTTTCATCCATGCATGGCGAGTACGGGGGGCCGTACCGCTGCGCCTTCTGGCGTGTGGTCCGCATCGTCCCAGCACCGCTGGATTTGAAGAATCTCTGGCAGGATGCGGATGAACAGTGCAATCATTTCGGGGTCGAAGTGATTCCCGGCATCGGCCTGAAGGTGCGCCATGATCTTTTCAATCGGCCAGGCCTCCTTGTAGGGCCGCTTCATGCTCAGCGCATCAAACACATCGGCCAGCGTCACAATGCGGGCCGACTGCGGTATGGCGTTGCCCTTCAATCCTGCCGGGTAGCCACTACCGTCCCACTTTTCGTGGTGGCGCAATGACACATCTGCTGCCAACTGAAACACGGCTGCGTCGCTTTTGCTCAGAATGTCAAATCCCACCTGCGGGTGCGTGCGCATCACCACCCACTCTTGCGCATCAAGCGGGCCCGGTTTGCGCAGAATGGATTGCGGCACACCAAGCTTGCCGGTGTCGTGCATCGGGGCGGCCAACTCCAGCAGGTCGCATCTCTCGGCATCCCAACCACATGCCAGCGCCAATGCGCGGGCGTAGGCTGCCATGCGCCAAATATGGGCTCCGGTGTCGGTGTCGTTGTAATGCCCGGCGTGCCCCAGCATCAAAATCGCATCGCGGTAGCTCTGTGTCAATGCCGTGGCTTGAACTCGCGCCAAATGGGAGCTCACCCTGGCCCGCACAATCTGTGGCAACACCGGTTTGACGATGTAGTCCACCCCGCCTGCATCAAAACCAGCAGCTTCATGTGCTGCGTCGCTATACCCCGTGACAAAGATGACTTGCACCCTTTGTGTCGGGTCGACCTGTTGAATCTGGCGGCATAAGACATAGCCGTCGATGTCTGGCAAACCAACATCGAGCAGCACCAACGCGGGTTGGTGCTTAACCACAGCGGCCAGTGCCTCTGCACCATTGCGGGCGGCCACCAGCGTGTAGTCATCGGCCAGAATACCGTCCATCAGCGCCAGGTTGGCGGGCTCGTCGTCCACGATCAATATCGTTTTTGCTCCCATGACTTACTCCCATAAATCTATTTTGTTATCACTGGCAAAAAGTCGGGTAACCGCCTCTGCGCCCCGGAAGTCGTAGCTCATTACACAGGCCAGAATCGCCGCTCCTACCTGTACTGGCAATGGAAGGTTCAGCGCCGACAAGCGCTGTTTAACCAGGCTGGCGTTATCAGAATCCAGCACGGCAAGGAGCTCCAACAGCTTGGCTTTGATTTCCATTTGCTGCTCAGCCGTTAAGGGCACAAGCGTGGTATCGGCTACTTCACTCACGGGCGGTGCATACCGGTGGATTTCAGTTATCACCGCCGCCACGGCCAAGGCCAGGGCGTCGAGTGCAGGGCTTGGGTCGTCCTGCGTGCCCAGCAGTCGCTCCAGCTCCAGGGCAGCCCTTCGGGTGTCGGTCAAGGCCAGGTTGGCAGTCACCCCCGACAATTTGTGTGCCAGTGCCACGGCACCCAACCTGTCCCCCTGCAGCACCGCCGCACGCAGCACCTCCACGACATCGCCGTAGCTGCCAACAAAGCGGTGCAGATAGGACTGGTAGGTTGGCACATCGGACCACAGCTTCAGGCCATGGGCGACATCCATGACGGCGCTTGCCACGCCAGCGTCTTGGGGCCCCAAGCTTATCGGCGACTGGGCACCAGCAATCGCGGCCGGGGCCAGGCTTGACGGACGGCGCAGCCGTTGAATCAGCGCGATGGTGGCATCGACATCAAAGGGTTTGCTGACAAAGTGCGTCATCCCGGCCTCCATCGCCGCAGATTGCTGCGACTTGAAGGCTCCGGCCGTGAGGGCAACAATGGGCAAGTCGTCAAACTGGCCCATGCGACGCAAGCGCCGGGTCGCCTCCATGCCGTCGAGCACCGGCATTTGCACGTCCATCAGCACCAGGTCCACCTCCAGTGGGTGTGCCAGCAGCCAGTCAATGGCTTCCTGGCCATCCCCAGCCAGTGCCACCACGGCGCCTACGCCCTCCAGAATGCGTTGTGCCACGTCTCGGTTGATGTCGCTGTCATCCACCACCAGCACGCGCACACCCGCCAGTCCATCACTGACTGCTTGTATTTGCACCGGCACATTGCCCGTGAGGTTGGCACGGTGGCGCCAGCCTTGCATTACGGCGTTGTACAGGCCTGAACTGGTTACGGGTTTGGGCAAAAGGGCGTCCACCAGTTCTGCCCCAGGTTGACCCGCAAGCGTGGTCAGGACAGAGGGCGTGGCCATGAGAACGATCGGGCATTCAGACAACGGAGTTGCCTCGCGGATGGCACGTGCGGTGGCCAGTCCGTCCATGCCCGGCATCTTCCAGTCCAGCACCACCACATTGGGAAAGTTGGAGTCCGTGCGCTTGAGCAAATGGGCTACCGCGGCAACACCCGAGTCCATTGCGCTGACGTTCCAGTTCAAACTCAGGGCCACATCCCTGGTGGCATTCAACGCAAGCTCACTGTCATCGACAATCAACGCGTCCACGCGAATCGGGGATGAGTACAGTGTGTCTGTTGCACGTTGCAGTGGCAGGGTAAACCAGAATTCGCTGCCTGTGCCGGGCACACTGTTCAATCCAATCTCGCCGCCCATCAGGCCGACCAATTGACGGCAGATCGTCAGCCCCAGGCCGGTGCCGCCAAAGCGCCGGGTGGTGGAGGTGTCGGCCTGGGAGAACGCAGAAAACACGCTGCTTTGCACTTCGGGCGCAATACCAATGCCGGTGTCCTGCACACAAAAGCGTAGCAACTCCACACCATCTGTACCGCTTCGCACCTCCATGCGCAGTTCAATGCGACCGCTGTGGGTGAATTTGGCGGCGTTGCTGCTGAGGTTGACCAGCACCTGCTGCACGCGCAAGGCATCGCCCACGATGCGAGTGACACCGTGCGGCAGGGGCGAGACAATCAGTTCAATATCCTTTTCTCCGATGGCCAGCCCCATGGCTACGGCTATGTGGTCAATTACAGCGGTCAAATCAAAAGGTGCCTGTTCGATCTCCAACTGGCCGGCCTCTATCTTTGACACATCGAGAATGTCACTGATGATGCCCAGCAGCATGCGCCCCGAGTTCCGAATCCTTTGCACCATGGTGTGCGCGTTCTGATCGAGTTTGGTCTGCTCGAGCAAATAGGCCAGCCCCAGGATGGCGTTCAGTGGTGAGCGAATCTCGTGGCTCATGTTGGCCAGAAAGTCAGTCTTGGCAATGTTGGAGGTCTCGGCCAGTAAGCGGGCACCATCGAGCTCGACATTTTTTTCCTTCAACACCTGATCAAGGCGTTTGCGCTCGGTCACATCTCGCGCGGCCGCAAAAACTCCCTGGAGATTGCGGTCCCGGTCATAGAAGGTTATTGCGTTGTAAGACACTACAGTCTCCAGGCCACCTCGGGTGCGGGCGGTGAGCTCGTAGTTGTTGACTTTCTTGTCGTTCAACGCCAGGTGAATGGCAGCCTGGGCACGTTCCGGATCGGTAAAGTATTTCTTGAACGGTGCACCAATAAGCTCGTCGCGCGTGCAATCGGTGAGTGATTCCATTTGCCGGTTAACGTCGGTGATGATGCCCGCCGGGTCGGTGGTCATGATGGCGTCAATATTGGCTTCAATCAGGGAGCGAGTGTAGAACTGTTGATCACGCAGGCGCTGGTCAAGTTTTTTACGTTCTTCTTCAATCTGTTTGCGTGCTGTGTTGTCGGTACCAATCAACAGGTAGCCAATGATGGCGCCCTCTGCGTCGCGCAGCGCTGTGACAGAAACCACTGCCGGGAAGCGGCTGCCATCCTTGCGGATGTAGGTCAGCTCGTAAATGTCTTCTATGCCGCGTGCGGCCTTGAACACCAGCGCTTCAAAGCCGGGTGTGATGTGGGAGTCGAGTTCCGTGCTCAGGGTCTCGGCCCGGACGATGATTTCCTGTGGGTCCGAGATGTCCGCCGGGGTGCGCAGGTTCATCACTTCGGCGGCGGTGTAGCCAAGCATGCGCTCGGCTCCAACGTTGAAAATCTGGATCACACCCTTGGCGTCGGTGGCGATGCTGGAGAAGTTGGCGCTGTCAAAAATGGCTTTTTGCAGAGCACCAGACTTCAACAGCGCATCTTCAGCCTCTTTGCGTGCGGTGTTGTCGGTGCCAATCAGCAGATAGCCGATGATGGCGTCCTGGTCGTCGCGCAAGGCCGTGACCGACACCACCGCCGGAAAGCGGCTGCCATCCTTGCGGATGTAGGTTAGCTCGTAGATGTCCTCGATACCGCGTGAGGCCTTGAACACCAAGGCCTCGAAGCCCGGCGCAATCGGGGTGTCGAGCTCGGCGCTCAGCGCCTTGGCGCGCGCGATGATCTCTTGCGGATCGGAAATGTCAGCCGGGGTGATCTTGTTCATCACATCCAAGGCCGCATAGCCCAGCATGCGTTCGGCGCCGACGTTGAAGATCTGAATCACGCCCTTGGCGTCGGTGGCGATGCTGGAGAAATTGGCGCTGTTGAAAATCGCGTTTTGCAGGGCGCCGGTTCTGAGCAAGGTCTCTTGGCGTTGGAGCGCAAGACTGCTCACCGCCGTGTCAGCAACAGGGTGGGGTATCGCGGGAGTGCGGGTTTTGGTGGCCATGAGAACCTCTGTTTTGCATCGATCTTATGCCCCCGGTTCGCCGGATGTTTCTGTTGAAAACGCTTTATTACATCTGTGACAAGAATCGCCAGGAATAAACGTCAGGGCTTCGACCGGGACGTGCCGAAACGCGCCAGAAATTGCTCCAGCGCCGCAATCGGCAGGGGCGGACTGAACAGGTAACCCTGATAAAAATGGCAGCCTTGCGTGGCCAGCAAGTCTCGTTGCGCATCGGTTTCCACGCCCTCGGCAATAACGGACAAGCCCAGGCTGTGCGCCAGCGTTACCACGGTGTGGGCAATGGCGGCATCGCTGGGGTCGGTCAGGATGTCACGGACAAAGGCGTGATCAATTTTTAGTTGTTCCAGCGGCAGGCGCTTCAGGTAAGCCA
>CAIPGC010000118.1 GCA_903864505.1 uncultured beta proteobacterium
CGGCAACAGTTGTAAGTCCTGCCTCAAGCCCGGCAACAATGGAATGTCAGCGGCTTGTGGTGCAGTGTCCGCTTGCATCATGGGAAGCTTCGAAATTCATTCAAGTGATCAAATGCTGTTGGCATCCCCGCGTGTGGTGCAAATCCCTAGCCCGGAATGGACGGAATGTTTGATTGTCGTTGTCGCCAAGCTATTGCAGTATCGCAGAGCGTCTGCAGACGTTCAAGTCGCCCGGAGCGCGTTTCAAGCGCTCCAATTGTGCAACCTTAAGAAACTAAGCCTTCCAGGGTCGACTGCGAGGCGGAACAAAGTAGCCTGCCAGTATCGTTTTCAAAATGTTGTATTTTTGTTGGTATAAATTTGGACGTTAACCATTAAATGTAGTACCCGTGCAGGCTAGGATCCAGCATGTGATTCAGACCTCGGCACGGGTTTTTGAGGGTTCTGCCTCGCATCAGCGAGGTGTCCGTGTCAACCCCGACACAATCTACTTCCTCCAGACGCTTGCGTTGACCTCCAGAGTTGGCACTTTTGTGGCCGCCTGAAGTCAGCCACCATTGACATATCGCAAGATAGGTCACGATTGACGCTCGCACAATGGCTGCAGCTAAGCGATAGATACAAGGATGGATCTGCCATGAAGCCAACCGAGTACAGCATCGAGTCGCTGTTGGATCGGCACGGGCACGCCCCCGATCGACTGGTGCAGATATTGCGTGAAATCCAGGCACAGCGACTGTGGCTGTCGCGTCAGACCCTGAGTGAGGTTGCGCATGGACTGCAGCTTCCACTGGCCCACGTGGAGGGGGTGGCGGGGTTTTACCGCTTCTTTCATGACCGCCCGGTGGGGCAATACCGTGTGCTGATGAGCGACAACATTACCGACCGCATGCAAGGCAGCGAGGAAATGCTGCGCCATCTGCGCCACCTGCTGAAGGTTGAGCCCGACACGATGCGTGCAGATGGACGCGTGAGCGTGTCCACCACGTCCTGCACCGGCATGTGCGACCAGGGGCCCGCCGCACTGATCAACCACAACCACCTGGTCACCCGGCTGACACCAGCTCGGGTGGAGCACATGGCGGCGCTGATTGAGCGACAAGTGCCGCCTGGGCAATGGCCGGCCGATTGGTCCCGCGTGGACGACCAGATTCGGCTCGCCAACGTCCAGTTGGGCGTTCAGCCAGAACCCGGAGTGGGCATTGCTGCGGCGATGGCACGTGGTGCGCAGGGCATGCTCGATGAATTGAAGCGCTCGAAGTTGCGCGGGCGGGGTGGGGCCGGCTATGCCACAGGAACCAAGTGGCAATTGTGTCGCAACGCCAAGTCGGACACGCACTACGTCGTTTGCAATGCCGACGAGGGCGAACCTGGGACGTTCAAAGACCGCGTCTTGCTGACCAGTTACGCCGATACCATTTTTGAAGGCATGACCATCGCAGCCTTTATTGTCGGAGCGCAACAAGGGCTGGTTTACCTGCGAGGCGAGTATCGGTACTTACTGGAGCCTCTGGAAGCGCTTCTACAAAGACGGCGAACACAAGGGTTATTGGGCAACTCCATCCAGGGCAGTGCAGGTTTTGACTTTGATATCGACATCCACGTCGGTGCAGGCGCATACGTCTGCGGCGAAGAATCTGCCCTGATTGAGTCACTCGAAGGCAAACGCGGCACACCACGCATTCGCCCCCCATTTCCAGTAGAGCGCGGCTATTTGAACCAGCCCACCACAGTCAACAACGTCGAGACCTTTTGCGCAGTCACCCACATTGCCGTGCACACAGGCTCATGGTGGCTGGGTATCGGGACCCCGCACTCGACCGGCACCAAAATTCACTCGGTCTCGGGGGACTGTGAGCGCCCGGGCTTGTATGAGTATCCGTTTGGCACACGTATTGGCCGCATTCTGGAAGATTGCGGTGCGCGCGACACGCAGGCGGTGCAGGTGGGCGGCCCCTCTGGCGTGTGTCTGTCGGCCATGGAATTTAATCGGCGCATCGGATTTGAAGATGTCCATACTGCCGGTGCCTTCATGGTGTTTGACCGCAGCCGCGACATGTTCGATGTGGCGCACAACTTTGCCCAGTTCTTTGCCCATGAGAGTTGCGGCTTTTGCACACCCTGCCGCGTGGGCACCGAACTGGTGGTGCGACGCATGGACAAACTCAAGCGGGGGTTCGGCTCCAGCGAGGACGTGCAGATCCTGTACGAACTCGACAAGCTGATGCACGGTGCAACCCACTGCGGCCTCGGCGCCACCGCCTGCAACCCCTTGCGCGACACCATTGCCAAGTTCCGACCCGCCTATGAAAAACACATGAAATCGCTGCATTTCGCCCCCGGCTTTGACATGGACGCCGAGTTGTCACAGAGCCGCCTGGCCACTGGACGCGACGACAACGGTGCCCATCTGGAGACACTGGCATGACCGACCATACCCGAATCGATGCACTGAGCCCAGGCACTTTTGCGCTCGACGGAGATGAGGTTGAATTCGGGCCCGGCGAGTCCATCCTGCAAGCTGCGACCCGCGCCGGCCACTACATACCGCACCTGTGCTGGCATCCGGACTTTGGTGCCAAGGGTTCGTGCCGACTGTGCACCGTGCGCATCAATGGACGCATGGGGGCAGCCTGCACGGTACAGGCCGCTTCCGGACAGGAAGTGGAGAGCAACACCGACGACCTCAACGCACAGCGGAAAACCCTGCTGCAAATGATGTTCATTGAGGGCAACCACTTCTGTCCCTCGTGCGAAAGGAGTGGAAATTGCCGCCTGCAGGCGACCGCCTACGACATGGGCATGGTAGGCCCGCACTTTGAAGAGTTCTATCCGGACCGTCAGGTCGATGCCAGTCACCCCGACCTGCTGCTCGACCTGAACCGCTGCATCCTGTGCTCGCTGTGCGTGCGAGCCAGCAGCGAATGGGACCACAAGGAAGTGTTTGCCATCGGCGGACACGGTATCAGGACTCACCTGCTGATCAACAGCCCCAGTGGACAGTTGGGTGACAGCACACTGTTGCCAGGCGATCGTGCCGCCAACATTTGCCCGGTGGGTGCCATCGTGCACAAACGCACCGGCTTTGCAGTACCGATTGGAAAACGGCGCTTTGACCGCAGGTCCGTGTCAGACCCGATGGAGGAAGGTACGTCATGAATGCCCCCATGAACAGCGGCCTCCTTGCGGCCAACCCGCCCCCTGTTGCGCGCAAGCTAAAGCTCGCCACCGTCTCGCTGGCCGGTTGCTTTGGATGTCACATGTCGTTTCTTGACATTGACGAACGCCTGTTGCAGTTGCTGGAACTGGTGGAGTTTGACCGTTCACCGCTGACAGACATCAAAACCATCGGTCGATGCGACATCGGCCTGATTGAAGGCGGACTGTGCAATGCAGAAAACGTGCATGTGCTGCGTGAGTTTCGTGCCCACTGCAAGACCCTGGTGGCCATGGGAGCGTGTGCCGTCAATGGCGGGTTGCCAGCGCAACGCAACCAGCGCGACGTGGGTTTGATGATGCACGATGTCTATTGCAGGCAGGTGGGTGGAACACCGGGCAACCAGATTCCCAATGACCCGGAACTTCCGCTGCCGCTGAACCAGGTGCACCCGATCCATGAGGTGGTGCACGTCGACTATTTTCTGCCAGGGTGCCCTCCTTCGGGAGACGCCATTTGGGCTTTTCTGACCGAGTTGCTGGCAGGACGCGAACCCAACCTGGGCCACGACCTGATCCACTACGACTGAGGTGCTTTCATGAGCTTTGATCTGGAAACTGCGGCCACAGCGGAAAACCTGCGTCGGATTGCGATTGACCCGGTCTCACGGGTGGAGGGTCACGGCAAGGTCACGCTATTGCTCGATGAGAACAATCAGGTGCAGCAGGCTCGACTGCACATTGTCGAATTCCGGGGCTTTGAAAAATTCATCGAAGGCCGCCCCTACTGGGAAGTACCGGTGATGGTGCAACGTCTGTGCGGCATTTGCCCGGTGTCCCACCACCTGGCCGCGGCAAAAGCGTTTGACCGCATCGTGGGCGCAATACCCATCACCGCCAGCGCGGAATCGGTGCGCCGCCTGATGCACTACGGCCAGATACTGCAGTCGCATGCACTGCATTTCTTTCACCTGTCTTCGCCCGACCTGCTGTTCGGGTTTGACGCACCGCTGGCACAGCGCAACGTGGTGGGCGTGGTGCAATCCCACCCAGAAATTGCGAAGAAGGGAATATTGCTGCGCAAGTTCGGGCAGGAAGTCATTCGCATCACCTCGGGCAAGCGTATCCATGGAACTGGCGCTGTACCGGGGGGTATCAACAAACTGGTGACCGCGGCGGAACGCGATGCGCTCAAGAGAGACCTGCCACAGATGCTGCAATGGGCGCAGGAGTCGGTCGACATTGCCAAGCAGTTGCACGCCAGAAACCGGGTGCTATACCACCAGTTCGGCAATTTCCGATCCAACCTGTTATCACTGGTCCGTGCCGACGGTGCCATGGACTTGTACAACGGTGTGTTGCGGGCCCGCGACGCAGATGGACGTATCTTGTTCGACGGCGTAAGCGATCAAAGCTACCTGGAGCAGATTGAGGAAGAAGTGCGCCCCTGGAGCTACATGAAGTTCCCCCACCTGCGCAGCCTGGGGCGTGCGCAAGGCTGGTACCGAGTCGGTCCCCTGGCGCGGGTACAAAACTGCGATTTCATTCCAAGCCCCCGTGCGGAGACAGAACGCCAGGCGTTCGTCGCCTGGGGCCAGGGCGAACTGGTACACGCATCACTGGCCTACCACTGGGCACGCATGATTGAGATGTTGCATGCGGTCGAGGTCATTGCGGAACTGCTCGAGGACACGGCGTTGCTGTCAGGGGAGCGGATGGCCTGCGGTACGCGGCAACGCAGTGGTGTCGGCATGATCGAAGCGCCGCGCGGCACCTTGATTCACGATTACACGGTCGGTGACGATGATCTGGTCACCCACTGCAACCTGATCGTTTCCACCACCCACAACAACCAGGCCATGAACGAGGCCGTTCGTTCGGTGGCACGCGACTACCTCAGCGGCCATGAGATCACCGAGGGCCTGCTCAACCATATCGAAGTCGCGATTCGTGCCTACGACCCCTGCCTCTCCTGTGCCACCCACGCGTTGGGGAAAATGCCGCTGGACGTGACCCTGGTAGCGTCCGATGGCACGTTACTGGACCGCAGGATCAGTAACGACACCAGTTCCAGAGAATGAGTGCCCCGCCTGCCGCACTGTTGGTGCTGGGGTGGGGCAACCTCAGTCGCGGTGACGACGCGCTGGGCCCGCTCGTCATTGCGGGATTGCGCCGGCGCTTGCCGCAAGACTGGCGTGATCAGGTCGAGCTGCTGGAGGACTATCAACTCCAGATTGAACACGCGCTGGACCTGAGCGGGCGCTCAAGGATACTTTTTGTCGATGCCAGCCTGAACTGCGCGTCACCTTTTGAGGCGCGCCCTGTGTCGGCTGCCCGCGACAGCAGTTTCACCAGCCACGCCCTCTCGCCCCAGGCTTTGCTGCAGGTTTTCTCCGACATACAGGGTTATGCTCCGCCGCCCGCTACGCTGCTGGCGATCCGGGGAGAATCGTTCGAACTGGGGGAAACACTGGGGTCGTCCGCACAAAGCCACCTGGATGCAGCCCTGGAGTGGAGTCTGAGTTGGATTTTCGAAGAACCCCATGGCATAGACGGTACCAACCGTTAGCGTAGGGCAATCGAATTATTCCGCCTTCAACATTCGTACCAGGGCAAGTCCGGTGTCGTCAAGCAACACCAGTTGATCGTTTTGGAAACGCGCCGTGCGTGTATTTTCGAGCGCCTTGAAAAACTTGTCTTCCTGCCCACCGGGCAAGCTCAGGCACCTCACCTTGGTGGCGGCGAGGGGGCCAATCCGCAAACGGGAAAGATCGGAAACCGCCATCCCGGTAAACCCGTTACATCCACCAGAACCGCTCACCTGGGTCGCGCTCACCCAGCGCAGCAGGGGCTTTGGAAACACCACTTCGTCAACCCCGTCAATGGCAAACGCCACCCACTCCCCGCCCATTACCGTCATGACCGGCACCGGCGCGAGCGGCCGTGGCGGGGGAGCCACCTTGGGCGCCGCACAGGCACCCATCAACGCAGCCAGCAGCAAACCGCACAGACGCATGGGCAATGACTGCATATCAGTCAAAAACGGGGGCTTGCGCCAGACTGCGACCGGCGAGGTCTTTGGCCGACAAGTGAGGACCCGCTGTTAGCTCAGGCCAGGCAATGCACAGCGCCGGATCGTTCCAGGCAATGCACTGTTCATGCTCCGGGGCGTAATAGTCGGTCGTCTTGTACAGGAACTCGGCTGCCTCCGACAACACCACAAAACCATGCGCAAAGCCCGGCGGAACCCACATCTGCAATTTGTTCTCTGCCGACAGCAAGGCCCCCACCCACTTTCCAAAAGTCGGAGATGATTTGCGCAAATCGACCGCGACATCAAACACTTCCCCATGCGAGACACGAACCAGTTTTCCCTGTGGTTGGAGAATCTGGTAATGCAACCCCCGCAACACGCCTTGGGCCGAGCGCGAGTGGTTGTCCTGCACAAACGGCACACCAACCCCGGTCGCCTTCGAAAAAGCACGCTGGTTGAAGCTCTCGAAGAAGAATCCGCGTGCATCACCAAATACGCGTGGCTCGATCAGCAACACATCGGCAAGAGTGGTCGGCACGACTTTCATGGTTGCGCCCCCTCCCTGAGCAGCCCCAGCAAATACTGCCCATAGCCATTCTTGGCCAGAGGTTGCGCCAGGCGTTCGAGTTGCGCTGCGTCGATGAAGCCATTGCGCCAGGCAATTTCCTCGATACAGGCAATTTTCAAACCCTGCCGGCGTTCCAGAGTGGCGATAAATTGGCCCGCCTCCAGCAGGCTGTCATGTGTTCCGGTATCGAGCCAGGCGTACCCCCGCTGCATGATCTGCACACTGAGTTGCTGTCGGTCCAGGTAGGCCTGATTCACCGCGGTAATCTCAAGTTCGCCGCGTGGGCTGGGCCGCACCGCCTTGGCAATGTCCACTACCTGATCGTCATAAAAATACAGTCCCGTTACCGCATAGCTGCTTTGCGGCCTGGCCGGCTTTTCTTCGATGCTGCTGGCACGGCCGTCGGGACCAAAAGCCACCACGCCATAGCGCTCTGGATCCTGCACATGGTAGGCAAATACGGTCGCCCCGGCGGCTTGCTGGTGAGCTCGCAGCAGGAGGGTGTTCAGATCGTGGCCGTAAAAAATATTGTCCCCCAGCACCAGTGCGCTGCTACGACTGCCAATGAACTGCTCACCAATCAGAAACGCCTGCGCCAATCCGTCCGGGCTAGGTTGCACTGCGTACTGCAGGTTGATGCCCCACTGACTTCCATCGCCCAACAACTGGGTGAACCGGGGCGTGTCCTGCGGCGTGCTGATCACCAGAATGTCGCGCATGCCCGCCAACATCAATGTACTCAAGGGGTAGTAGATCATGGGCTTGTCATACACCGGCAAGAGTTGCTTGCTCATGGCCAGCGTTGCAGGATGCAGGCGCGTACCCGAACCACCCGCCAGAATGATGCCCCTGCGCTGGGCTGCGCTGGGATCAATGCGTAAATTCATGTTCTGCTTCTTTCAACATTCGACCCACTCCCTCCCTCCAATCGGGGAGATGCAGGCCAAAAACCAATTTCAGTTTGCGCGTGTCCAATCGCGAATTCAAAGGCCGTCTGGCGGCTGTCACAAACGCCGAACTGGGCACCGGACTCACCGTTTTCGCTACTAATTTTATAGCTGGTTGCGCAGTTCTGGCGAGCGCTATGACGTATTTTGCATACTCAAACCAGGTAGTTTCTCCCGCCGCCGCAACGTGGTAGATACCGGCTGCAGAGTCGCTGGCAGACGCTGCTCGCGGCCTCCCCACCTGTCGTAGCGCATGTGCCGTGATGTCTGCCAGCAGGTCTGCCCCGGTGGGTGCACCATACTGATCATCAATTACCTGCAATGTGTCGCGCTGTGCTGCCAGGCGCAGCATCGTCTTGGCAAAATTGCCCCCACGCGCACCATAGACCCAACTCGTTCGAAATATCAGATGACGCTCGCAAACTGCCACAGCCAGTTCGCCCTGGCGCTTGGTGCTGCCATACACACTCAGTGGGCCGGTCACATCGTCTTCCTGCCAGGGTCGACTACCACTACCGTCAAACACATAGTCGGTGCTGTAATGCACCAGCCAAGCCCCCATCTTTTGCGCCTCGACGGCCAATACGCCCGGAGCCAACGTGTTGAGGGTATGGGCCAGTTCAGGCTCGCTTTCGGCCCGATCCACCGCGGTATGGGCTGCAGCATTGACGATTACATCAGGCCGAACCGTTCGCACGGTGTGTGCCAGGGCATCCAACTGCGTCAAGTCGCCGCACAAGCCACCGGGATTCGTCAAAGCGACGCGTCCCAAAGCCACGACGTCTCCCAGCGGTGCCAGACTACGCTGCAACTCCCAGCCTACTTGGCCTTGACAGCCTAACAGCAACAATTTCATGAAGCGCTCGCCGCATTACCGGCCTCGGCGTTGCCATACTGCGTACGAACCCAGTCGCGGTACGCGCCGCTTTGCACATTGGCGACCCACTCCTGGTGGCCGAGGTACCACTGCACCGTCTTGGCAATGCCACTCTCAAACGTTTCTGCCGGTTTCCAGCCCAGTTCCCGCTCGATTTTGCGGGCATCGATGGCATAGCGGCGATCGTGCCCGGGGCGATCCGCCACAAAGGCAATTTGATTGCGGTAAGGCTGACCGTCCGCTCGCGGCCGCAATTGGTCCAGCAAGCCGCAAATGGTTTGCACGATACTGAGATTGGCCTGTTCGTTCCACCCACCCACGTTGTATGTTTCCCCAATGCGACCGGCCTCCAGCACGCGTCGAATGGCACTGCAATGATCGCTGACGTAGAGCCAGTCACGAATCTGCTGCCCGTCGCCATAGACCGGTAACGACTTACCTGCCAGTGCGTTGACGATAACCAGGGGAATCAGCTTTTCCGGGAAGTGGTAAGGGCCATAGTTGTTCGAACAGTTGGTGGTCAGAACCGGGAGTCCGTACGTGTGGTGCCAGGCGCGCACCAGGTGGTCGCTGGCCGCTTTGCTCGCGCTGTAGGGGCTGTTGGGCTCATGCGGATGGTGCTCGGTGAACGCCGGCTCTTCCTTGGACAATGATCCGTAGACCTCGTCGGTGGAAACATGCAGGAAGCGAAAGCCTGACTTTGTCTTGTCCTCCAAGCCGGCCCAATAGGCCCGAACCGATTCCAGCAACCGGAACGTTCCCACGATATTGTTTTGCACAAAGGCCTCCGGCCCGTGGATAGAGCGATCCACATGCGACTCAGCCGCAAAATTGACGACTGCGCGCGGCTGACGCGTGGCCAACAATCGCTCGACCAAGGCAGTATCTCCGATGTCACCCTGCACAAAAATGTGACGACTATCGTCCTGCAGACTGGCCAAGTTCTCCAAATTGCCGGCGTAGCTCAATTTATCCAGATTGATGACCGACTCCTGCGACCGGGCCAGCCAATCCAGTACAAAGTTGGACCCAATAAACCCGGCACCGCCAGTTACAAGAATGCAGTTGTTCATTATTATTCGCTAGTTTTTCGTCAAGTCCCGATTATCGCCGTTGCAACGAGTTGGACTTCGCCCTTGAAATGCTGCCCAGCGGCGGGATTAAATAGTTCACAATGCCAGCGAACCATCAGACCCCATGAACGCCATGCCGCCGCGCGACATCCCCCCCACGCCACCCAGTTCAGCAACTCCCCGCCTGTTTTGGTGGGTGGTATCGGGTTCAATAGTGGCGGCACTGGTACCGACCTTCTGGACAGAGCTTGATCTTGCTGGCGCAAGACTTTTTACCGGCCCCGCGGCGACGCTGTCATCGGCCCACTGGTTCTGGGTAGAACTCATCAACCTCTACGTTCCGGCTGTATTTCGTGTCGGCGTTTTGCTCGCGCTCGGTGTGTGGCTGATTGCACACTTCACCCGCAAGCGCGCCAATTGGAAACGTGGACTGGCCTTTGTTGTTCTGGCAGGAGCACTCGGCCCCGGCCTTCTGGTCAATAGCGGCTTCAAGGACAACTGGCAGCGCGCCAGACCCTACCAGGTAGAAACCTTCGGCGGAACCCAAAGATTTACCCGCGCTACGGTCATGACCGACCAATGCAGCAACAATTGCTCGTTTGTCAGCGGACATGTCGCATGTGGCTTTTTCCTAATCTCTCTCATGCTGGTGCACCAACGCCGACAACGGACGTGGGCGATCGTGGGAGCATTTTCCGGGCTGGCTATCGGGTTCGCCCGAATGGCTGACAGCGCGCACTGGCTCAGTGATGTGCTTTGGGCCTGCCCGATCACACTGCTTTGTAGCTGGCTGGTTTGGAAAGCAGTGTCGCGCTTCTACCCCGACGGCGCTACGTGCGTCTCTCCGCATCCGCCGGTCTTGCCTCCAGACCATGCACCACCGTAGGGTATCGCAGCCGCAAGCGCAATTCCTGCTTCATGCGGTGGTTCACCATGCGGCGCGACTCCAGCATGAAACTGAGTTGCATCGCCGATAGCCTTCCGGTCGCCTCTTCGGCACTAATTCTGGGAGGTCGGGGCAATCCATAGAGGTCTGCCGCCAGATCAAAGTAGTCGCCCATCTTCAGGCAACTATCGTCGTTGATGTTGTAAACGCGTTGCGCCAATCCTCGGTACAACGCCGACTTGCACGCGCGTGCGAGGTCGTTGGCGTGGATGTGGTTGGTGTACACATCGTCTTGCGCTTGCAATACGGGCGTCGCATTCTGCAAACGCGCATGGGGTGTGCCACCTTCGCGGTCCGCCGCATAGATGCCGGGAATCCGCAAAATACTAATGCGCACCCCCGAAGTGCGACCCAGCCATCGCAGGAGACGCTCGGCAGCGACACGGCGTGTGGCTCGTGGTGTCTGTGGATGAACGACACGGGACTCATCCACCCATTGGCCATGGCAATCACCGTACACACCACTGGTGGAACCGTAAACAAGACTGACAGGCGGCGTACGCAGGCGCAATGCCCGAACCAGTGCCAGTGTACGCAAGTCGACGTTGTCTTGCAAAGGCGGTGGTGCCAGATGCAGCACCCGCGTCGCCAGTCCCGACAGACGCCGAAGCGTCGGGGGCATGTCGAGATCCCCCAGAAGCGGCGTTATGCCTGCCGCTCGCAATGGGGCCATGCGACCCACACTCGATGTCAACGCAATAACCCGGACATTGCGCGACAGCTTTGCGTGGACGCGCATCCCGACATCTCCACAACCGACGATGAGTAAACGTTCACGACGAAATCGCGAAGGGAGGGCACCGAGCGGGCTCTGGTTTGAAGGCAAAATCTAGCTCTCTTTCCATTGATCAGTTGAGGATAACCACAAGATGACCGCCACCGCCGCCAGTGCGTCTGCTTTTCATGTCACTGTACAACCCAGCGGACGCAGTTTTGACAACCTGCCCACCGAGCCTGTGCTGACGGCCGCCGTGCGTCAGGGCATCGGCCTGCCATATGGCTGCAAGGATGGGGCCTGCGGCTCCTGTAAATGCAAACTGCTGTCGGGTGAAGTCACTTTGGGTGCACACCAGGACAAAGCGCTCAGCGCAGAAGAACAGGCCCACGGAATCATTCTCACATGCTGCGCCCTACCGCTCTCCGACCTGGTGCTGGAGTCCAAACAGGTAACAATGGCCGGTGCGCCACCCATCAGAAAAATGCCCAGCCGTCTGGCCTCGCTGGTCAGAAAATCATCGGATGTAATGGTGTTGCGACTGCAGCTTCCCGCCAACGACAGTTTCATCTACCTTGCAGGCCAGTACATCGAATTTATCCTACGCGACGGTGCGCGTCGCAGCTACTCCATGGCCAATGCGCCACACAGCGGATCGGAGCTGGAACTGCATATTCGCCATATGCCCGGAGGCAAGTTCACCGACCATGTCTTTGGCGATATGAAAGAAAAAGAAATTTTGCGGATTGAAGGTCCCTATGGCAGCTTCTACTTGCGGGAAGAATCGACCAAGCCTGTCATTCTTCTCGCATCCGGAACCGGCTTTGCTCCCATCAAAGCTCTCCTGGAACACATGCAACATCTGGGAAGCACTCGCCCAATCACACTGTACTGGGGCGGACGACGTCCAGGCGACCTGTACATGAACGACTGGATACAGCAGCAACTGGAGTGCACTTCAACACTGCGCTATATCCCGGTGGTATCAAACGCCACGCAAGAGGATCAATGGAGCGGTCGGACGGGTTTCGTCCACCGGGCAGTCCTTGATGACTTTCCCGATCTCGGTGGCCACCAGGTCTACGCTTGTGGCGCACCGGTGGTCATCGATGCCGCCCGCAGGGATTTCTGCACACTCGCGCACTTGCCCGAGGATGAACTTTTTGCAGACTCGTTCACGTCAGAGGCCGACAAAGCGCAGGTGTAACTCGCCACAGGAATACGCCTTCGCCGGTCCGGTCCGGTCCATGAAAGATCATTCGCCCAAGTAGGCAGCGCGCACCTTGGGGTCGTTGAGCATTTGCTTGGCATCCCCGGACATTGTGACAATGCCGGACTCCATGACATATCCACGGTCGGCAATACCCAATGCCCGACTTGCGTTCTGCTCCACCAGCAACACCGTCACACCTTGCGCATAGACGTCGCGCACCACTTCGAATATCTTGTCGACCATCAACGGCGACAATCCCATCGAAGGTTCATCCAGCAATAGCACCTTGGGGCGACTCATCAGCGCACGACCCATTGCCAGCATTTGCTGTTCTCCACCCGACATCGTTCCGGCCAGTTGGTCACGGCGCTCCTTCAGACGGGGGAAAATGGCAAACACCTTTTCGATGTCCTCCTCGATGGCGTCCTTGTCTTCCCGAATGTAGGCACCCATCTGCAGATTTTCGAGGATGCTCATGCGGGTAAATACACCGCGACCCTCGGGCACCATGGCCAAGCCCTGTTTCACCAGATCCCAGGGACCCTGACCCCGAATACTGGTGCCCATGAATTCGATATCACCGGCATTGATCGGCAGCGTGCCGGTGATCGCCTTCATGGTGGTCGTTTTACCTGCCCCATTGGAGCCAATCAGGGACACAAGTTCACCCTCATGGACCTCAAAATCCACGCCCTTGACCGCCTGGATGCCCCCATAGGACACCTTCAGGCCGGTTACCTTTAGCAAAGTCTTGGTTGCCATCGTCATTTCCTTAGTGGCCGCTGGTGCCGAGGTAGGCCTCGATCACCTTTTCGTTGCGCTGCACATCCGCTGGCGTGCCTTCGGCAATCTGTTTTCCGTAATCCAGCACCGTCACCCGGTCGCACAGACCCATGACCAATTTGACATCGTGCTCGATCAGCAAAATGGTCCGGTTGTCCTTGCGAATCCGGTCAATCAATTCACGCAACATGACCTTTTCCGTAGCGTTCATTCCCGCAGCCGGTTCGTCCAACGCAATGAGTTGCGGATCGGTCGCCAGCGCCCGTGCGATTTCGAGGCGGCGCTGGTCTCCATAGCTCAAGGTCCGCGCTTTGTAATCGGCGAATTTTCCAATCCCAACATATTCAAGCAATTCCATTGCACGCTTCGCGATCGCGGCCTCCTCGGCCTTGAAACTGGCAGTGCGAAATACGGCGCCCAACAAGCCGGAGTGGGTGCGAATATGGCGCCCGACCATGACGTTCTCGAGTGCAGTCATTTCAGCAAACAGGCGAATATTCTGAAAGGTACGCGCAATTCCTGCTTTGGCCACGGCATGCACTGCAGTCGGTTGGTAGGCTTTGCCCGCCAGCTCGAAACTGCCGCTGTCCGGCGTGTACAGCCCGGTCAGCACGTTGAAGAACGTGGTCTTGCCCGCGCCATTGGGCCCGATCAATCCATAAACCTGGCCGCGCTTGATGTTGATGCCCACGTCGCTCAGCGCCTGCAGTCCACCGAAGCGCTTGGAAACGCCGGATACGTTAAGTACTGTGTCTGTCATGTTGATTCCATTGCCTGCGTTCAGGATTTCAGAGATTGCAACGACTTACCGTGCTCAGGCGAGGGCCACAAGCCCCGCGGGCGCAGCAGCATGACACTGATCATGGCCAGTGCAATCAGCAGTTGCCGCAGGATGGAGGCATCCAGTCGGCCACCGGTCATGTCCTGCAGTGGGCCGGCGATGTAGCGCAATACCTCTGGCAGTGCGGACAGCAACACCGCACCCAAGATGACCCCCGGCAGGTGCCCAACCCCCCCTAGCACCACCATGGCGACGATCATGACGGACTCCATCAGACTAAAAGACTCAGGAGAAATAAAGCCCTGAAACGCGGCAAACATGGCCCCCGACACTCCTCCAAATGTGGCACCCATGCCAAACGCCAGCAATTTCAAGTTGCGCGTGTTAATGCCCATCGCTTTAGCGGCAATTTCATCCTCACGAATTGCCATCCAGGCACGCCCCACGCGGGACAATTCCAGTCGGTGGCAAATAATCACGCTGAACACCACCAGGCCCAGAAACAAGTAGTAGTAAAGCGACACCGAAGCCACCTCAAAATTGCCGACCACCAACTTCTTGCCCAGATCCACCCCAAACATGTGCAGAGAATCAATCTGGTTCACTCCTTTGGGTCCATTGGTAATGTTCACCGGGTTGTCCAGATTATTCAAAAACACCCGAATAATTTCTCCGAAGCCCAGTGTCACAATGGCCAGGTAGTCGCCCCGCAGACGCAGCGTCGGGGCACCCAGCAAAACTCCGAAGATTCCAGCCAGCCCAGCTGCCAGAGGCAGCACCAACCACAGCGGAGTGTGCAGACCCTGGGGGAACAGGGACGCAATCGCCGGAAACGCTTCGGTCAACTGGGGCGAGGCCGACAAGCCAAACATATAGGCACCGATGGCATAGAACGCGACATAGCCCAGGTCCAGCAGACCCGCATAGCCAACAACGATGTTGAGGCCCAGGGACAGCAGGACATAGAGCAAGGCCATATCGGCAATGCGCACCCAGGCATTTCCAAAATTCTGAAGCAACAAAGGCAACACCAGCAGACCGGCAGCGGCGACCAGAAAGGTAATGATTTTGTGAGTTTTGTTCATGGCAGTAAGTCCTTCAAGCGCGATCGGCCACGCGTTCACCCAGCAATCCTGAAGGACGCAAGGTCAACACCACAATCAACACGATGAACGCAAAAATATCGGAGTAGTGGCTTCCCAGCACGCCGCCAGTCAACGCCCCGATATAGCCCGCACCAATCGACTCGATTAGCCCCAGCAGAATGGCGCCGACCACTGCGCCTGCCAGATTGCCGATACCGCCGAACACCGCAGCTGTAAACGCCTTCAAACCCGGAAGAAAACCCATGGCATGCTGTGCGGTGCCGTAATTGGATGCATACATCACCCCCGCAATGGCCGCCAGCACGGCACCAATGATGAAGGTGGCCGAAATCACGCGGTCAGGTTTGACCCCCATCAGCGCCGCAACACGGGGGTTTTCGGCAGTGGCGCGCATGGCCCGACCAAGCTTGGTGTAATTGACCAGCCACATCAAAATCGCCAGGGAAGCGGCAGTAACCCCCAGAATCATGATCTGGGTCGGGGTGATAACCGCCCCACCCACATCAAACGGCGTGTTGGGAAGCAATGTGGGGTACGACTTGTTGTTAGGCTTCCAGATGATCATGGCCAACGACTGCAGCAGTGTGGACATGCCTATGGCAGTGATAAGCGGTGCCAGTTTGGGGCTGTTGCGCAAGGGTCGGTACGCCACTTTTTCGATCGTGAAATTCAGTACCGCTGCAACCACGCAGGAGATCGCCAGGGCGATAAAAAGCACCACATACCCTGGCAACCCCGGCGTCGATTCCTGCATCATGCCAATGATGGTCCAACTGGTCAAAGCACCCACCATCATCACTTCGCCATGCGCAAAATTGATCAGGTTAATGATGCCGTACACCATCGTGTACCCCAGGGCTATCAGCGCGTACATGCTACCCAATACCAGACCGTTGATGATCTGCTGTAGCAAAATATCCATATCACTTCTCCGATGTCTTACCGCTGCTGAGGCGAGCACATGGAGTAAACCAGATGGATGACCACAGCACGGTCTAGAAGGCCGTCCCTGTTCGATAGCAAAAGGCCCGCCAAAAGGGATAGGGCAGCGGGCTTGGTGGGGTGGATTGTAACGAAGCCATCCGGACTTTTCGGGGATGCAATAGAGGGGGGTTTACCCTTGACGCGAAGGGTCGTTTACGACCCGTTATTACTCCGCGCGTTCTGGTTCAGGGACCGAAGCAAACGCAATTTCTCGGCAATTCGAATCTCCAGTCCGCGTTCCACCGGTCGATAAAAATGGGTTGCAGCAAGCCCTTCAGGAAGGTAACGCTCCCCCGCAGCAAACCCTTCAGGCTCATCGTGGGCATATCGATAGCCCTTGCCGTAGTCCAAGTCTTTCATCAGCTTTGTAGGTGCATTTCGCAAATGAGACGGCACGGGGCGCGAACCATCCGCCTTGACCAGCGCCTTGACCTCCTTGAACGCCTTGTATACCGCGTTGGACTTGGGTGCAACGGCCAGATACACCACACACTCGGCCAGCGCCAACTCTCCCTCGGGGCTACCCAGACGCTCGTAGACTTCGGCGGCATCCAGCGCCAGTCGCAAAGATCTGGGGTCGGCCAGTCCGATATCTTCACTTGCAATACGGATCAGCCTTCTGGCGATATAGCGGGGGTCGACTCCACCATCAAGCATGCGAGTGAGCCAATAAAGCGAGGCATCAGGATCAGAGCCACGCACCGATTTGTGCAGCGCACTGATGGAATCAAAAAAATGCTCGCCCTTGTTGTCGTAGCGTCGCATCCGCTCACCCAGAACCTTGATCAACCAGGCATCGCCAATGTGTTCCAGACACTCCTGCCGTGCGGCAACCGCCAACGTCTCCAGGGTATTGAGCAGGCGCCGCGCGTCTCCGTCGGCATGGCTAATCAGCCTGCTAATTGCTATACTTTCAATAGCTGGCAGCGCTTGATCAGCAAGGGCTTTTGCCACTATTTGTTCCAAATCCTGCTCGCTCAAGGGGTGTAGCACGTAAACGGTCGCCCGAGACAGCAACGCCGAATTGACCTCAAACGAAGGGTTCTCGGTCGTGGCTCCAATGAAGGTGAACAGTCCGCTCTCGACATGCGGCAAAAACGAATCCTGCTGGCTTTTGCTGAACCGATGCACCTCGTCGACAAACACGATGGTGTGACGCTGCTCCAGCCCATCGCGTGCGCTCATCGCTTGGTCCACCGCCTCCCGAATTTCCTTCATGCCACCGAGCACGGCACTGATTGTGATGAACTGAGCATCAAAGGCATCTGCCATGAGGCGTGCAATGGTGGTCTTGCCCA
Organism: uncultured beta proteobacterium; assembly: GCA_903864505.1. GTDB lineage: Bacteria > Pseudomonadota > Gammaproteobacteria > Burkholderiales > Burkholderiaceae_C > Allorhodoferax. The sequence goes on from CAIPGC010000118.1 coordinate 17,482, forward strand.
CCCCCGGTGGCCCCCACAAAATGCAACTGTGCGGCTGTCCCGACTCGAATGCCAACCGCAATGCCTTTCCCTCTCCCAACAGGTGCTGCTGGCCGGCGACCTGCCCCAAATGCTTAGGACGCAGTCGCTCTGCCAAAGGCCGGTACGAGGAAGAAGGTTGCGCGGGCAAAATCAAACAGTTCAGCGGGTTTGTGCCAGTGTACGGCAGTCGACCGGGCAAGCTCGGCGAAGAACGGTTTGAGCATTGAGGACTTCCCGTCGAGCGAAGGGGTGTGTATATTGGAGCGCAAATACGCTGCAGCACACCATGATCATCTCTCTCATCAATCGATCAACATCCGTTTCGGACACCCAGGCGCAAATCGTGGTGCGCGCGATCAACCGCCAATTGAAGGAGGACTTTGAACCGTACTGGAGCTTTGGTGCCACCTTGCGCCTAGAGGGACCAACCGGAAAACGTCTGCGAATCGAGTCTCTGACCGACATGCGGGGAGATGCGGTGATCTACCTAGTGGACGGTAGCAACGCCCTGGAGGCAACCGGTTGGCATCTGAGCAATTGCCGGGACATCCCTTATGGCATCGTATTCTTGGAACTGTGCGAAAAAATCCAGGAAGACTGGTCGATCACGTTGTCCCACGAGACCCTGGAACTGGTCGGCGACCCAATGTGCAATCTGCTGGTTGAGGGCAACCATCCGTTTGACCGGCGAAGGCGAGTGTTTCACCTGTTTGAAATGTGCGATGCCGTTCAAGCCGAAAACTACGCCATTGACGGTGTGGCGGTATCCAATTTTGTATTGCCCAGCTATTTCAGCCTGGGCGAGCAGGAGGGACGGCGCAACGACTTCCTGGGTACGGTATACGGCGGAAAATTGCTCCAGTCCTTCGGCATGAATCCCGGTGCGTATCTCAACATTTTCGATGCCAAAACCGGCCGTTGGAGTCAACCCGAATACAACGACGATAAAGTCGCCCGCTTGCGCAAGCGCCTGAAAACCCAAATCCAGGCAGGGCGCGGCTATCGCCGTGCGCACCCAGGTCGTTTGCCAAAGTAAAACATGTCACGGGAGCAGCAGCAACTCGAGGCCGCCATTTCCGCTTTGTCTGGGCAGCGCACGCTACTGGGGGATGCCCTGGTAGATGCGGCTCTGGGGCCTATGCGGGTGCGACTAGCCAGCCTGAGTTCGGAACAGTCTCTCAAGCACGTCACGATTCTTTTCCTTGATGTCGTGGGCTCTACCACGCTGAGCCAGATTCTGGACCCGGAGGAGGTCCACCTGACCATGGACCGGCTGTTAGAGCAGTGTGCCGCCATTGTCGAAAGCCACCGAGGCAAAGTATTGAAATATGCAGGCGATAGTGTGTTGGCGGTGTTTGGCGCTGACGAAACACGTGAAGACGACGCCGAACGTGCCGTGATGGCTGGTCTGGCATTACTTCAGGAAGGAAAGCGCCAGGGCGCGCTGATTGCAGGACAGTATGGCCATGCCGGGTTCGATGTGCGTATAGGCCTGCATTCGGGCGGCGTGCTGCTGGGGGGCGGGGTCGATGCTCAGAGCAACATTCGTGGTTTCCATGTCAATGTCGCTGCACGCATGGAGCAGACCGCCCCCGTTGGCGGGTTGCGGATCAGCCACGACACCTACCGCCATGTCCGGGGTGTCTTCGACGTGGAGCCACAACCTCCGATCCAAGTAAAAGGCGTGGAAGCGCCCTTGCTGACCTATCTTGTTCGGCGTAGCAAACCGCGCGCCTTTCGCATGCCAACACGTGGAATTGAAGGCGTTGAGACACGCATGGTGGGGCGTGACGGAGAAATGGAGCTACTCCAGACCGCCTTCGGGCAGTTGTATACACGGCGCCAGTTTTCAGTAGTGCACATCGTGGCCGAAGCCGGGTTGGGCAAGAGCCGCATGCTGCACGAGTTTGAGAACTGGGCCGAGTCGCAGGCCGCGCGCTTTTATTTCTTCCAGGGGCGTGCACATGCAGCCATGCAGAGTCAGCCGTACGGACTCTTGCGGGACATTTTTGCATGGCGCTTTCAAATCGCGGACGGCGACACTGCTGAGGTATGTAGGAAGAAGTTCGAAGAGGGGCTGGGACCGGATCTGCGTGACGCTGGTGATGCGGACATGGCGCAATCGCACGTGCACCTGCTGGGACACCTTATAGGAATTGACTATGCCGACAGCAAGCATGTGTTGGGCATTCAGGACGACAGCAGACAGGCAAGAAGCCGCGGCTTCCATGCAGCCGCACTCTGGTTTCGCCACCTGGCCGATGGCGAGGGGTTGCCCATCCTGCTTCTTCTGGACGATATGCACTGGGCAGACGACGGTTCGCTCGACTTCCTGAACTACCTGAGCGAAGTAAGTCGCGAATTGCCCATGCTGGCCATTGCAACTTCAAGACACCGGGGCAATCAGGATCAGCTTCAGGGGCCCTGGGGTGCTGATGCTCTGCAGATTTCAATGGTTCACCTGGACCAGGGAGCGAGTCACATGCTTGCGAGCGAGCTGTTGAAGATGCTTCCCGAGATTCCGGGCGTATTGCACCAATTGATTACCAGCGGAGCGCAGGGCAACCCGTTCTACATGGAAGAATTGATCAAGATGCTGATAGACGAGGGGGCCATTGAAACCAGCATCCAACATTGGACCGTCCACCCGGAAAAATTTCTGTCAACCCGCGTCCCACCGACGCTTACCGGCGTGCTGCAGTCCCGCCTGGATCGGTTGAGGCCAGAAGAAAAACGTGCGCTGCAGCAAGCCAGTGTGATTGGACAGGTGTTCTGGGACCAGCCGCTGGCTGCGTTGAGTGCCGAGGCGGTCCAGGCTCTGCCAGCGCTACTGCACCACCGGTTGATTTTCCAGAAGATGGAAGCGAGCATCGAAGGCGCGCGCGAGTTCACATTCTCCCACCAGATACTGCATCAGGTAACCTACGAGACGCTTCTCAAAACTGCACGCAGGACATTGCATGCTAAAGCAGCTAACTGGTTTGCCGAAATGACAGGGGCTCGTGCAAAGGATTTTCTGAGTGTCGCAGCCGAAAACTTCTTGAAGGCGGACGATCTTTTTCAATCCGGCGCTTTTTATACCAAGGCTGCAGAACATGCCACCAAACGCTATGCCCACGCAACCGCGATTGCCTATGTCGACAAAGCCTGGGAGTTGCTGCCGCTAGTTGAAAGGCAGACCGACCCGCCCGATGCCGGCGAACTGCTCGACCTTCGCTGGCGACTGCTCGATGTTCGCGAACAGGCCCGCGATATAGAAGGGAAGCGAACCGAACAGCGCGCCGACATCGAGGCGCTTCAAGAGCTCGCTGATGCATCAAGGCAAGATGGAAAGCGCTGCGAAGTCGCCTGGCGCCGCAGCAACCTAGCCCTGAGAACGGGCAACTATCTAAGCATGCGAGACGCGGCCCGCCAAGCGATGGATTTTGCGGAACGTACCGGGAACGCGTTGCTGTCGTTGCGCGGACAACAGCGTCTTGCCATTGCGCTAACTTACCTGGGTGACGCAGAAGCGGGACGAGCGCTGGCGCTTGACGGCCTGTCCAAGGCACGTGTAGTCGGAGCGCGCGCTCTGGAGGCCATGTTTCTCAACGCCCTTTCTGTCATCGCTGACCGCCAGGAAGACCAGCTGGCTTCTTTGGAACTGGACGCGCACGACCTCGCAATCAACCGGGAACTCGGCAACCGGCGCAACGAAGCCGTCGCACTCAACAACCTGGGTAATGGATGGCTGCGGCTTGGTGCACATCAGCTGGCGCGCCAATATCTGAAGGACGGCCTGCGGCTGGCACGCGCGCTGGGTGACCGCACCACTGAACCCAACACCTTGATAGCCCTGGCAGTACTGGACCTTCGCGAAGGCAAAGACGAGCGCGCCTTGGAGCACGCGCAGGCCGCCGTCGCTCTGCTCGCCAACGAAGGGAGCCCGGACTTTGAAGCCATTGCAATGTGCACACTGGGTGATGTACATCTGGCCCGCAATCAGCCTTATGCCGCACGCTCTGCGTTTAAGCGAGCATACGATTTTGGCGTTCGCTTGGACAGCCCGGCACAGTTTGATGCTACCGCTGGGCTGGCCAGGGTTGCGTTAGCAATATCCGACATACCGGAGGCTCTGCAACTCGTCAACGAACTGATGGCATGCACAGAAAACGGTCAAAATTTCGATGGTTCGGAATCGCCTATCATGGTACGTCTGACCTGCTACGAGGTGCTACAACGGGTCAGCGACAGGCGCGCTGACACCCTACTTGAAACCGCTTATTCCGAATTGCAAAAGGTTGCCGTGACCCTCAACGATTCCGCGCTGCGGCAAGGCTATTTGCACGACATACCCGAACACCACCAAACCGTGTCCGCCTGGCAAGCGCTGCGCGGGCATGTGCCGTCGTCTTAGGGGCGCAATGCTGAACCTGAATTTGAAGAGGCGAGAAACTTCCTGATTTCCTCGAACGCCTGACGCGCCTCCGTCAAATCCGGGTCAAAAATATGCCACACGTGCACCACATGGTCCCACGTTTGCAAGCGAACCGGGGACCCTGCGGCGAGCGCCTTGTTGACGTAACGGACGCTGTCATCCAACAGCATTTCTCCATTGCTGGCCTGAACCAACAGGGGCGGCAAACCGCGCAGATCACCAAACACCGGGGAAACATCCGGGTGGCTTGGTCGAATGCGACTTTGAAACCATCCAAACCACAGCAATGCCGTTCGGGGAACGCGCGCAAGCTTGCCAAAGAGTGGTCCGAGCATGGCATCGGTCACAATATTGTTGACTAGGCTGGGGCTGCCCAAGGTTGAATCGGTGGGTGGAGACAAGGCCACCACCGCATCTGGTGCGCGCCAGCCCTGGTCCCGCACCCAGGCAATCAGAGATAAGGTCAGGTTCGCCCCCGCCGAGTCACCCGCCACGAATACTGTAGTCGCCGGTACGCGCCCCTGTGGACCGGCCTCCAGCATCCACTGGTAGGCTGTGCGGCAGTCCTCTATACCGGCTTTGCGTGAATGCTCGGGCATCAGCCGGTAATCAATCGCCAACACGACTCCGCCCGTGATCTCCGAAAACCGCGACGTGATCGCACGATGACTTCGGGGACTACCCATCATCCAGGCACCGCCGTGGATGTACAGCGTGCGTCGCGAGCTATCGACTCCGGGCGCAATCACCCATTCTGCAGCGACTCCACCGGCATCCACCGGAACAAACTGCGCAACAAATGCACGGTCCGCATGCATATTGTCCATATAGGCGCGCAGCAGCGACAGGTGCCTGGAACGCGGCGCACCCTTGAGTGCGGCCACAATGCCGCCCAAAGAAGCAACCACCGCCTGATGCTCTGCGTTCGGAAATTGACCGGTTGAAAAGTGCTGCCAGTGTGAAGCTTCAGCGAGATCTTTGCTTTGATCAAAGGCTTTCAAATCGGCGCCACACAAATAGAAGCGCGTAATCGCCCAGCCAACTGCCAAGAGCAGCAAGACGATGCACGTTCCTACGATCACAAGGTGCACCGTAGGATGAACCGTTTATCCAAACTTGTCCTCATGCCCGCGCATCGCTCCAGCGCAGCAGGCAACTGTCATCGCCTCGATAAACGGCGTGTCCGTTTTGGTCGACACAGTAGTCTGGGGAAATAATCATTTCCGAAAACTCCATACCCGCGCCGATGCGTGTGTACTCAAACAGCACGCTGCGCCGCACCGTTGCGCCGGACCGAATGTGACTGCCATGACCAATCCAAGTCGGACCAATGATATTTGCGCCGGCTTCAATCTTTACGCTCGATCCAAGGTACACAGGGCCCTCGATAGTGACGTGGTCCCAATCAATGCAGGTGTTCAGCCCGATCCAAACTCCCGGGCGCACCTCGCGGCCAGGCATGTTCATGTGGGCCACCTCGCCACGCAAGACTCTTTGCAAGACCCACCAATAGTCGCTAACCCTGCCAATATCGATCCAGTTGAAGAAGCGGTTTTGTAGAAAGAACGGCAGTTGCTTTTCAACCAGCATCGGAAACAGCTGCGAGCCGATATCGAAATTGCAGCCTGACGGGATCAGGTCCAGCACGCTTGGCTCGAACAGATAAATCCCCGTGCTAGCGAGCGTTGAGCGCGCTTCTTGTGGGCTGGGTTTTTCCTGAAATGACTGCACCCTGCCGGACGCATCCGCCACGACCATGCCGTAGCTCTGCACCTGATCGCGCGGAACTTCCAGTGCCACGACACTGGCCACCGCAGCCTTGGACCGATGCTCTCGCACCGCGGCTCCGATGTCCAGGTCGATCAGCGCGTCGCCACAGAGAACCAAAGTGGTTTCGTCGAAGAAACCTGAAAAGTCCTGAATGTGACGCATTCCGCCGGCCGAGCCTCGAGGACGCGGCAAAATGTCACCGTGGTCGAGCGCTCCTTCGAAAGAGTAGCCAATTTCAACCCCCCAGCGACTGCCGTCTCCAAAATATTCTTCAATTTTGTGGTGGTGGTAGGCGACATTGATCATGATTTGCCGCACACCGTGGCGAGCCATGTGCTCGATCAAGTACTCCATCACCGGTTTACCCAGGATGGGCACCATGGGCTTTGGCAAATCATTGGTGAGTGGCCGCACGCGGGTCCCCTGGCCCGCCGCCAGAATCATGCCCTTGGTCATGAATTGCCGCCTTGTGTCTGGGAACCGCGAGGTGTATCCAAGCGTCCGTACGCGTCCTCAATCCGAACTATGTCATCTTCTCCGAGGTAGGCACCCGACTGCACCTCAATGATCTCCAGCGGTACTTTTCCAGGGTTCGCCAGGCGATGCACCTGACCCAGCGGAATATAGGTGCTTTGATTTTCCGAGAGCAGGATCACCTTATCGCCATTGGTGACCTCGGCGGTACCACTAACGACAATCCAATGCTCGGCGCGATGGTGGTGCTTTTGCAGACTGAGTCGTGCGCCAGGCTTGACCACGATGCGCTTGACCTGAAAGCGCGCGCCCGCATCCACACTGTCGTACGCCCCCCAAGGGCGAGCCACGCGCCGATGGTGCTGCGCTTGCGAAACACCTTGTGCTTCCAGTTGCGCGACGACCGCCTTGACTTGTTCGGCTTGCGCGGCATCAGCCACGAGAAGCGCATCGGCGGTATCGATGATCAGGAGGTTGGCAGTCCCCAATGCCACAACGGGACGATGGGGTGCATGAATATAGGTTCGACTGGCATTAAGTACATGCCCTTGGCCATAGATACGGTTTCCCTGGCTGTCCGCTTCGCTGAGTTCGGCCACGGCGTTCCAACTACCCACATCGCTCCAGGCTGCCGCAAACGGGAGCACTGCCACGTTGCCGGCTTTCTCCATGAGAGCGAAATCAATGCTCTCCGAACGGCACGCGCCAAAAGCACTGGCATCAAGACGGCGAAATTCTCCGTCCGCGATCTGCCCGGCCACCGCCTGGCGGCAACTGGCCAGTATGTCGGGTGCGTGGGTTTGTAATGCGGCAAGCAAAACGCTGGCCCGTATCAGGAAGATGCCTGCGTTCCAGAAATACCCACCTTCCAGCAACATCGCCTGCGCGCGCGTGGCATCGGGTTTTTCGACAAATCGCTGAACGGCATGGGCTTGCCCCAGTCCATCCAACACCGTACCCTGCTGGATGTAACCGTACGCAGTACTGGGAGAAGTGGGCTGTACGCCAAACGTGACAATCAAGCCCGATTGCGCAGCCTTTACCCCGGCCCGAATGGTCGCTGCAAAAGCCGCAGAATCAGGAATGTGATGATCTGCTGGCAAGAACAGTAGTAGCGCGTTGGCCGGCGCATTCAGTGCGGCCGCGGCCATGGCCGCGGCCGTGTTGCGTGCCATCGGTTCGAGCAGGATAGTGGGATGCACTTCGGCGGAAATGGCACACTCTTGCACCAGAAAGCGATGGTCCTCGCCCGCCACGATCAGAGGTTGCTTACCCAACAATGCGGCGCGCTCCAGAGTGAGTTGAAGCAGGCTCTTTCCCTGCACCAGTGGCACAAATTGTTTGGGTAGCGCTTTGCGCGAAAGGGGCCACAAACGCGTACCACTGCCGCCACACATGATGACTGGCACGATGGACTCTGGATCTAATGGCTCTGTTGGCTGCATAACACAATTCTCTGTTCCCGAATAACGTCAAGGCTATCACAAGGGGCGCGCAGGGCGCTGCGACCCGCGAGGCGTGCTAAGCTATTGAAAAGTAGTCGTTGGGGCATCGCGTATGGCTTTAGATTTACTTTGCTTCTGCAATCGGCGATGATGCACTGAAATTTCGTGAAACCTCAAATGTCTTAGTCCATGGCAGCCACTGATACTATCCAACGTGATTCTCCGGCAATTGCGCTTCCGGGGCTGGGCCGTGCCCTTGTTGCGGCGGGCAAAGTGGGGCAAAAGTCCGCTGAGGAGACCTACAAGAAGGCCCTTGCGAGCAAGAACAGTTTCATTGCCGAATTGGTCGGCTCTGGTGCCGTTTCTGCTTCTGACCTCGCCCATACCTTGTCGGCTGCCTATGCCGCTCCACTGCTGGACCTGGATGCCATAGACACGCAGCGACTGCCTAAAGGTCTGCTCGATGGAAAAATTTGCGCTGCCTTCCGCGTGGTGGTGCTAAGTAAGCGAAACAATCGTTTGTTGGTAGCCACCGCCGACCCGTCAGACCAGGCAGCAGCGGAGAAGATCAAGTTTTCAACCCAGATGGGTGTCGACTGGGTCATTGCCGAATTCGACAAGCTGACCAAACTGGTGGAGACACATTCGACCACCGCCACCGAAGCGATGGAAGACATCATCGGTGCCGACTTCGAGTTTGATGCCAATGCCGCTGATTCCGCCTCGGATAGCGCGCAGGCGAATGTTGCGGAGGTGGAAGACGCGCCGGTGGTGCGATTCCTGCACAAGATGCTGATGGACGCATTCAGCATGCGTGCATCCGACCTACACTTTGAACCCTACGAGCACACTTATCGGGTCCGGTTTCGCATTGACGGCGAGTTGCGGGAAATCGCCTCTCCACCTGTGGCGATCAAGGACAAACTGGCATCCCGTATCAAGGTGATCTCCCGCATGGACATCTCGGAGAAGCGGGTGCCTCAAGATGGAAGGATGAAGCTCAAGGTTGGCCCGGATCGGGTGATCGATTTTCGCGTGAGCACCTTGCCAACGCTTTTTGGCGAAAAGATCGTGATCCGCATTCTGGATCCGAGCAGCGCCAAGTTGGGCATTGATGCGCTGGGGTACGAACCAGAAGAAAAGGAACGACTGCTCAAAGCCATAGGTCGACCCTACGGCATGATCTTGGTGACTGGACCCACTGGTTCGGGCAAGACCGTATCGCTATACACCTGCCTGAATCTGCTGAACCAGCCCGATGTCAACATTGCCACCGCAGAAGATCCATCCGAAATCAACCTCCCCGGCGTCAATCAGGTAAACGTGAACGAGAAATCCGGGTTGACATTCGCTGCGGCCTTGCGTTCCTTCCTGCGCCAGGACCCCGACATCATCATGGTGGGGGAGATTCGCGATCTGGAGACTGCCGATATTTCGATCAAGGCTGCCCAAACGGGTCACCTGGTGTTATCAACCGTGCACACCAACGATGCCCCATCCACCTTAACGCGCCTGCGCAACATGGGAATTGCGCCGTTCAATATTGCGTCCAGCGTAATTTTGATTACTGCGCAAAGACTGGCCAGAAGACTTTGCTCCAGTTGCAAAGCCCCTGTCGAGATTCCCCGCGAGGCCATGCTGACGGCTGGCTTCAAGGAGTCGGATCTGGATGGGAAATGGAAAACCTACCACCCTGTTGGCTGCTCCATGTGTAACAACGGGTACAAGGGGCGTGTCGGCATATACCAGGTGATGCCGGTAAGCGATGCCATCCAACGCATCATCCTGCGGGATGGAAGTGCCATGGACATTGCTGAGCAGGCCGAACTGGAGGGGGTACGGTCTTTGCGGCAATCGGGGTTGAGCAAGGTAAAGCAAGGTCTGACTTCCTTGGAAGAAGTACTTGCTGTGACCAACGATTAAGTGGGAGATATATAGCTCTATGGCAACTGCGAAAAATACCGGAACCAAAGAGGCCGTTTACGAGTGGGAAGGCAAGGATCGCAACGGCAAGCAGGTCCGGGGGGAAATTCGTGCGGCCGGAGAGAATCAGGTCAAGTCGACTCTTCGACGCCAGGGTGTTACGCCGACCAAGATCAAGAAGCGCCGTATGCGTTCTGGCAAGTCCATCAAGCCGAAGGATTTGGCCATCTTCACACGACAACTAGCCACCATGATGAAGGCCGGAGTGCCTCTGCTGCAAGCTTTCGATATTGTGGGACGCGGCAACCCCAACCCCAGTGTGACCAAATTGCTCAACGACATTCGGACTGACGTTGAAACGGGCACTTCCTTGAGCACTGCATTTCGCAAATTTCCGCTGTACTTCGACAACCTTTACTGCAACTTGGTGGAAGCTGGCGAGCAGGCCGGTATTCTGGACCAGTTGCTGGATCGTCTGGCGGTCTACATGGAAAAGACCGAAGCCATCAAATCAAAAATCAAATCGGCCCTGATGTACCCCGTTACGGTGCTGATCGTCGCATTCGTGGTGGTCGCGGTGATTATGATTTTCGTGATCCCGTCATTTAAACAGGTGTTCACATCATTCGGCGGCGAGTTACCTGCGCCCACGCTCATCGTCATCGCCATGAGCGAGTTTTTCATCAAGTTCTGGTACCTGATTTTTGGCGGAATTTTTGGCGGCGTTTATTTCTTCATGCAGGCTTGGCAACGAAACAAGAAGATGCAGCAGGTGATGGACCGCATCATGCTTAAACTGCCGATTTTCGGTGTCTTGGTGGAAAAGTCCTGCATTGCCCGCTGGACGCGCACGCTCTCAACCATGTTTGCCGCGGGCGTTCCTCTCGTGGAAGCATTGGATTCGGTGGGTGGCGCGGCTGGCAACAGTGTTTTTGAGGATGCAACCATCAAGATTCAGCAAGAGGTCTCCACCGGCACCGCGTTGACCGCGGCTATGACCAACGCCAACCTGTTCCCTTCAATGGTGTTGCAGATGTGCGCGATCGGGGAAGAGTCTGGCTCCGTCGACCATATGTTGGGCAAGGCTGCTGACTTCTTCGAGGCCGAAGTGGACGACATGGTGGCAGGTATTTCCAGCCTGATGGAGCCCATCATCATCGTGATTTTGGGAACCGTCATCGGTGGCATCGTGGTTGCCATGTACCTGCCCATCTTCAAGCTCGGCCAGGTCGTTTGATGCAGTTGGATGTGCGAGGGTTTGAGGCCGCCATTGTCGGTTTTCTTGGCTTGCTGGTTGGAAGTTTTCTCAACGTTGTGATTTACCGTTTGCCCAAGATGCTGGAGCGGCAATGGACGGCGGAGTGCGCCGAGATGGCGGCCACGGATCTTCCAGCCGATGCACCGTTTAACCTCATGGTGCCCCGCTCGCGCTGCCCCCACTGCAGCCACCAGATTCGCTGGTACGAAAACATTCCCGTCTTGAGCTATCTCAGTTTGCGCGGACGTTGTTCCGCGTGCCATGCCCCTATCGGTCTGCGTTACCCGCTCGTCGAACTTAGCATCGGTGCATTGTTTTTCTTCTGCGTTTGGCAATGGGGCGCCAACGCCACAGGGTTGGCGTGGTGCGCATTTTCGGCGACGTTGCTGGCATTGGCAATGATCGACTGGGATACCACCCTGCTCCCTGATGACTTGACGCTACCTTTACTTTGGTTTGGACTGGTCGCGGCGGCCCTCCAGTGGACGGCCGTGGGATTGAATTCGGCACTCTGGGGGGCAGTTGCGGGATATCTGTCCTTGTGGTCGGTGTATTGGGCCTTCAAAATCATCACCGGCAAGGAAGGCATGGGCTACGGCGACTTTAAACTTTTTGCCGCCCTAGGGGCATGGTTTGGCTGGCAGTCCCTGATTCCCATGATCCTGATGGCATCCATCATTGGTGCCGTCGTGGGAATTGCCATGAAGTTCAGTACCGGTCTGCGTGAAGGTGGCTACGTGCCCTTCGGCCCCTTCCTGGCCGGCGCAGGACTAGCCACTTTGGTAGCTGGACCGACTGCCATGCGCCAGTTCATTGGGCTTTGAACGTGGCACAAGCGCTTCGACTTGGCCTGACAGGAGGCATCGGCAGCGGTAAAAGCACCGTTGCCGGCATACTGGCATCAATGGGAGCGCTGGTCGTTGATGCAGACGCGATCTCGCGAGCAACAACGGCGCCGAACGGTGATGCGATTGAAGCACTGGAAGCCGCGTTCGGGCCAGAGTTAATAACCCCCGCGCGCGCTTTGGACCGTGAAAGAATGCGCGCCTTGGCATTTTCTGACCCTGCAGCCAAAGCGCGGCTCGAAAGCATTGTGCATCCGCTGGTGCGACAGGCAATTGGGCGGCAAACGCAGGAAGCCGAGCTTGCAGGTGCCCACTGTATTGTCTTTGACATTCCGCTTCTGGTTGAGTCCCAACATTGGCGCAAAACCTTGCAGCGCATTTTGATTGTCGACTGCAAAGAAGAGACACAAATTGCGCGCGTTACTGCTCGCAGCGGGATGGACGCAGCTAGCGTCAAGAAAATTATGGAGGCGCAAGCCAACCGCACCTTCCGGCTAAAAGCTGCCGACTGGGTCTTGTCCAACGAGGGCATCTTGCTGGAGACGCTTGAACGGGAAGTGCGCCAATTGGGCTTACTGTTCGGGCTATGATCCGGGCACTGGAAAAATCAGCGTGATCCTTTACGAATACCCCTTTAACGAACGAATTCGCACCTATTTGCGACTTGAGCACCTGTTTCTGCGGCTCGCCGAACTTATGTCCCGCGAGCAAGCGGTGGACCACCATTTTGCCCTTACCACGATTTTTGAAGTCATGGACGTAGGCGCGCGCGCGGACCTGAAATCTGACGTGCTCAAAGACCTGGAAAAACAGAAGCAAGCGCTCAATGCCTACCGAGGCAACCCCGCCATTGCAGAAAGTGTGCTGGACAAGGTCATCGACCAACTGGAATCATGCTTCTCCGCGCTCAACGGTCAACCCGGCAAAGCCGGACAATCCCTCACCGAAAACGACTGGCTGATGAGTATTCGCAGTCGCGTCGGTATTCCTGGTGGAACATGCGAGTTCGATTTACCCGCCTATTTTTCGTGGCAGCACCGTAGCCCGGATGCGCGACGAATGGACTTGCAGCGGTGGGCATCTACGCTCGCACCTTTGGCCGAGTCGATTCATCTGCTGCTCAAGTTGTTGCGTGACTCAGGAGCACCCCAGAAGGTCATTGCGATCGGGGGACAGTTTCAACAAAACCTGCCTCAGGGCCGCACTTTCCAGTTGCTGCGCCTAGCACTCGACCCCGCGTTGGGGCTGGTGCCGGAAATCAGCGGAAACCGACTCATGGTTTCAATCCGGATGATGCGCCATGAAGACGACGACCGCCTACACACCAGTGCCGATGACGGCGCCTTTGAACTCGCCCTGTGCTCCTGATGGACATCGAGAGTGCCGATGAAGCCGATAGACCCGGACCCGAAAATCGTGACCTGCCCAACCTGCGGTGGAGACAGCGTTTACGCCCTCTCAAATCCCCATCGTCCATTTTGCAGTGGGCGTTGCAAAAATATTGATTTCGGGGCCTGGGCCACGGAGGGATTTCGGGTTCCAACTGATGCCCCTGCAGCAGACCTGCCGTTTGACGAAGCCAAGCTTCAATAGAGCGGACAGAACGGCAGAAACGCGCTACCGGATTGCGGGAACCGCTACAAAATGTGTAGCACCCTGGTAGCCTCGCTCCTCTGCAAGCCATTGCAGGACCGGCACCGTTCCCGGCAACACTGGCTGCACCGCCACCGGAAGAAGTTCCCACGAAAAACCTTGCAACTCGCGCATTTCCAAGGCTCCTGACCAGGCCAGGACCTTGCAGAAATGCAGGCGAACCAGTGCGTGGGGGTAGTCCATCATTTCCACTTTCCAGGAAATGGACTGCTCCACTTCGATTCCGAGTTCCTCATGTAATTCGCGTCGCAAGGCCTGCTTAACAGTTTCGCCCGCTTCCAGTTTTCCGCCAGGAAACTCCCAATAACCGGCATAGACCTTGCCCGGCGGTCGCGAGGTCAGCAGAAAGTGGCCGTCCGATGCGACGAGCACTCCCACCGCAACATCAACCACGGTCCGAAGATTGTGCGAAGGGCGCTCAATGTGCGGGTCTGCAACGCGCAATGGCACGGTCATGGCACCGCCGGTTGCCTACCCGCAAAGTCACGCGCAAACTGCAACGCCACGCGACCGCTGCGTGATCCTCGTTCCAGCGCCCAAACCAGAGCCTCAGGACGTGCGGCCGTAACCCTTGAAGCTTCAACTCCGAGCGCCAGAAGCCACTGTGCAACGATTTGCAAATATTCTTCCTGATTGAACGGGTAGAAGCTGACCCACAAGCCGAACCGTTCGGAAAGCGATATTTTTTCTTCCACCACCTCTCCCGGATGAACCTCACCATCGTCGGTATGGGTGTAGCTGAGGTTCTCTGCCATGTACTCCGGCAACAGGTGACGTCGATTGCTGGTGGCATATACGAGGACGTTGTTGGTGGGTGCTGCTACCGAGCCATCCAGCACCGACTTCAAAGCCTTGTAACCAGGTTCGCCGTCTTCAAAACTAAGGTCATCACAAAAGACGATGAATTTTTCGGGGCGCTGCGCCACCAGGTCCACCAGGTCTGGCAAATCCACCAGATCGGCTTTATCCACCTCGATCAGACGCAGCCCCCGTACGGCATACGCATGCAGAACGGCACGGATCAACGATGACTTTCCTGTACCTCTTGCTCCGGTAAGCAATACGTTGTTGGCAGGCAATCCGTCGACAAACTGCTCGGTGTTGCGCCGGATCTTGTCCTTCTGAATATCGATTTCCTTCAAGTCATCGAGATGAATGGCGCCAATGTGGCGCACCGGAGCAATGACCCCCTGCCCTGCTCGGCTGCGGCGGTAGCGAAAGGCAATGGAGGCGCTCCAGTCCGGCCGCTGCAAGCCGTGTGGAAGCGCCGCTTCCACGCGCTCCATCAACTGTTCTGCACGGGCCAAAAAGTCTGTCCACTGCGAATTCATAGAATGACGACGCTTTCAGGAGCGGTAATCGGCGTTAATGGTGACGTAATCGTGGCTGAGGTCGCAGGTCCATACCGTGTCGGTTGCGGCACCCCGCCCCAGATTCACCCGCACCGCAATTTCGCTCTGGCGCATCACACGCTGGCCATCTTCTTCCCGGTAAGATGGGTGGCGACCACCCTGGGTCACCACATGGACTTTGTCCAAGTACAACTCGATGCGCTCCTGGTCGAGATCGTCAACCCCGGCATAGCCTACGGCCGCCAATATGCGACCCAGATTGGGATCGCTGGCAAAAAAGGCGGTCTTGACCAACGGCGAATGGGCAATCGCATAGGCCACCTTGCGGCACTCCGCTGCATCGCGACCGCCAGATACTTCGATGGCTATAAATTTAGTTGCACCCTCTCCATCCCGAACGATGGCCTGAGCCAGGTCACGCGCAACCTCCAGCATGGCGGTATGCAATCTCTCGCCTTGCGGGGTACCCAATGATTCGACAGGGACGTTGCCGGCCTGATTGGTTGCAATAACAAGCAGGGAGTCGTTGGTCGAAGTGTCGCCATCTACCGTGACGCGGTTGAATGATCCCTCTGCCAACGTCAGCGCCAGGGACTGCATCACCGTCGGGCTTACGCAAGCGTCCGTAGCGATGAAACCCAGCATCGTCGCCATATTGGGACGAATCATGCCAGCGCCCTTGCTAATTCCGGTAATACGAACTGGCATCCCGTCGATCTCAATCTCTCGACCAAACGCCTTCGGGACCGTATCGGTGGTCATGATTCCTTCAGCAGCGCGCAACCAGTTGGAGGGCTTTGCATCCGCAATGGCCGCGGCCAAACCGGCCTCAATGCGATCATTGGGCAAGGGCTCCATGATCACGCCGGTTGAGAAGGGCAACACCTGCTCCGCTTCAATGCCCATTTGTTTGGCTAGCGCAGTGCAGGTGCTGCGTGCCCTGATCAAGCCATCCGCGCCGGTGCCCGCATTGGCGTTTCCAGTGTTTATCAGCAATGCGCGAATTCCGCGGCCGCTGGCCAGATGTTGTCGGCAAATCTGGACCGGCGCGGCGCAATAGCGATTGGTCGTAAAAACACCCGCCACCGATGCGCCCGGATCCAGCAGCATGACCGTCAAATCCTTTCGATTGACCTTGCGAACGCCCGCCTCGGTCACCCCGATACGCAGACCCGCAATAGGAAACAGGTCTTGCGGATCAGGCGCTTGCAAATTCACCGGCATAGCATCACCTCACGCCAATTTGCCATGACACTGCTTGTA
>CAIPGC010000119.1 GCA_903864505.1 uncultured beta proteobacterium
CAAGAGACCGGATTGAGCCCTAGAATGTGATTCAAATGCTACGCTACCAAACCATTCCTGTCACCAATTTTCAGCAAAATTGCTCTCTTGTCTGGTGTGACCAGACCTTGCAGGCGGCCCTCATTGACCCGGGTGGCGATCTCGACTTGCTGCTGGCCGCTGTGAAGCAGCGGCAACTGGCGCTGAGCCAGATCTGGCTGACCCACGCCCACATCGATCATGCCGGAGGCGCCGGTGAACTGGCGGCGCAGTTGAAACTACCCATCATCGGCCCGCATCAAGCCGATCAATTCTGGATCGACGGTTTGCCGGCACAGAGCAAAATGTTCGGCTTTGCCCAGGCAATGACCTTCGCGCCGACGCGCTGGCTGATGGACCACGACAGGCTTACTTTGGGCAAGAGCACGCTGGAGGTGCGGCATTGTCCCGGTCATACGCCCGGCCATGTGGTCTTTTATAGTGCCGAGGCGAACCGGGCTTTTGTGGGTGATGTGCTGTTTGCCGGATCCATCGGTCGCACCGATCTGCCGCAGGGCGACCACGAGACGCTGCTTGCCAGCATCGTCGAGCGCCTTTGGCCCATGGGTGATTCGACGGTTTTTATTCCGGGCCATGGACCGGAGAGCACGTTTGGGCGGGAGCGCAAGAGCAATCCGTATGTGGGGGGGACTTGAGGGTGCCCAAACGGTTTGATGATGTAGGCGCGCTATTCAAGCCCTTCTGGCGTGACGTCGACGGCTTTCGGGAATTTAACCGGGAAGCAGAGGCCAGTCATGCTGAGAACCGGTGGCCATTGGTGAAATCCATGGCGATTGACGCGCGCTTCACGATACCGGCACTCTCGAAGCGTCAAAAACAGGGATGGCTTGAACAGGATGCGAATGAGCGTCCAGGCCATGGCACTGACAGCGCATTGAGCCGGGTTTTCAGGCGAATCGAGCGCGCTGCAAGCCAAGGTCAAAAGGCAAAATAGTGTTTCTTCACCCACATCAGCTGAACTGCTAGGAACAGTATGAGCGTTATCGTTGTTGCGTCAATGAAAGGCGGGGTCGGAAAAACTTCTGTGACCACCAATCTGGCCGTTGCCATGGCAGCAGAGCTTGGTGCCGATCGCGTCTCGACGATCGATCTTGATCCACAAAATGCCTTGCGTTTACACCTGGGTGTTGAGGCATCGGAAGGCCAGAGCATTTGCAAGCAGGCTTTGCGACGCAGGAGTTGGCAGTCTGCGATGGTAGACAGCCCGTTCGGGGTGGCTTGCATTCCCTATGGGCTTGTCAGTGAATCCGAACGCGAGGCATTTGAAGACCTGTTGGTGGAAGAGCCCGATTGGCTGGAGCGCCAGTTGGCACAGATTGGCTTTGGGGACGATGATCTGGTGTTGATTGACATGCCGCCCGGGCCCTCCGTGTACCTGAATCAAGGCTTTGCCTGTGCCGATCTGATCCTGATTGTGTTGCTTGCGGATGCGGCGTCGTACTCGACCATTGTTGCGATGGAAACCTGGATTGATCAGATTGCTGTGCAGCGTCCGGGAGTAGAAAGCGTTTACCTGTTGAACCAGACAGATGAATCGGTGCGTCTGAACCGTGACATCGGGGAAGTGCTGCAGCAACGTCTTGGCAAACGTTTGTTGCCAGTGGGAATTCACCGGGATGAAGCGGTTTGTGAGGCTTTGGCGTTTTTGCAACCGGTGTTGTTCTACGATCCGCGCTGTCAGGCGACGCACGATTTTCAGCGACTTGCCGCATACCTGATCGGTCAGGCCGATCGATGAGTGCGCGCTCCATCCTGACACGCTGGCGAAAGCACTGGAGCTTTGGCGCGCGTTCTTTGCTCAATCCGCGCTATTTGTATGGCCTTGTCAATGAATCAGGCAATCGACTGGTGAATTGGTCGGGGTGGTCGACGCCGGGGGTGTTGGGGGCGTTTGCCGTTGTTTGTCTGGTCCTGTTCGGTGTGCTGATCACTATTCCGTTTTCGCGCAACGAGCAACTTGTGTTTTCTCTGGTCATGGTTTCAGTCGCCCTGTACATGCGTCGCTACGTTGGAACGTTGGTGACCCTGGTGCTTGTCAGTCTTTCAGTGCTGGCATCGACGCGTTACTTGTATTGGCGCTGCGTTACCAGTTTGCAAATCGAACAGAGTGTTGACCTGCTGCTGGGCTTGGGCTTGTTGGCGGCCGAGTTGTATGCCTGGATCATTTTGATTGTCGGCTTTTTCCAGACAGCCTGGCCGTTGAAGCGCAAGCCCGTGCCGATGCCACAGGACTTGTCCAAGTGGCCGACGGTAGATGTCTTTATTCCGACCTACAACGAACCACTCTCTGTTGTGATGCCTACGGTGATTGCGGCACTCGCCATGGACTGGCCGCGAGACAAGATCAAGGTCTACCTTCTTGATGATGGGCGACGCGAGGAGTTTCGGGAGTTTGCTGCCTCGCTGGAAGTGAACTATTTGACGCGTTCCACCAACATACATGCCAAAGCAGGAAATATCAATTCGGCATTGCCGCATACGGACGGAGAATTGATTGCGATTTTCGATTGTGATCACATTCCTACGCGAACGTTCTTGCAGGCCACGGTTGGCCTGTTTCTGCAGGACAGCGAACTTGCCATGGTGCAGACCCCACACCATTTCTTGTCGCCCGACCCCTTTGAGCGCAATCTGCAGTTGTTCCGGCTTATGCCCAATGAAGGCGAGTTGTTTTATGGGCTGGTGCAGGATGGCAATGACCTGTGGAACGCAACCTTCTTCTGTGGTTCCTGCGCGGTGTTACGGCGCACCATGCTGCTGGAGGTTGGCGGTGTGGCCACCGAGACGGTGACAGAGGATGCGCACACTGCACTGAAACTGCACCGATTGGGATACAGCACGGCCTACCTGGGAGTGACCCAGGCGGCTGGACTGGCCACCGAGAGTTTGTCGGCGCATGTGCGCCAGCGGATCCGCTGGGCACGAGGTATGGCGCAGATTTTCAGACTTGACAATCCGCTGCTGGGCAAGGGCCTGCGCTGGCCGCAGCGTTTATGCTATTTGAACGCCATGCTGCACTTCTTCTATGGGTTGCCGCGGATCATCTTTCTCACGGCGC
The DNA here is from genome assembly GCA_903864505.1 of uncultured beta proteobacterium. Classification (GTDB taxonomy): domain Bacteria; phylum Pseudomonadota; class Gammaproteobacteria; order Burkholderiales; family Burkholderiaceae_C; genus Allorhodoferax. Next base: position 3,098 of record CAIPGC010000119.1, read on the forward strand.
CCCTGTCCTATCTGTTCTTCGAAGCGCACATCATTCAGGCGTCGGCCGATTTGATTGCGGTCTATGCCTTGCCCCACCTGACGCACGCCAATATTGCCAACTCCAGGATGCAGGGGAAGCACCGTCACACGTTCTGGGCGGAAGTCTACGAAACTGCCTTGGCTTGGTACATCATGGTGCCAACGACTCTGGCAATGATCAATCCGAAATTGGGTCAGTTCAATGTCACAGGCAAGGGCGGCCAGGTTGAGCAGGAGTATTTCGACTGGAAGACTTCAATGCCTTACATTGTCATTCTGGTATTGAACATTGCTGGACTCCTCGTCGGCATCGGTCGCTTGTTCTGGTGGAACAGCCATGAATTCGGCACCGTCTTGTTCAATTTGATGTGGACCGCCTATAACCTGACAATTCTCGCAGCCACCCTGTCTGTCGCGCTGGAGGCACGACAGATCAGGCGCCACTGGCGGGTTCAAATCGATTTGCCGGCAATGATCAAGCTACCCAATGGGCGCACCGTCGCTTGCGAAGTGGACGATTTTTCGGAAGGCGGTCTGGCTGTCAAACTGCCGACGGAAGTGGCCGTCGAGCAGGGCAGCGTGGTCAGAATATCCTTGTTCCGGGGTGAGCGGGAGTTCGCCATTCCGGCCGCAATCGTATTTAATCAGGGACTGGTGATGCGGGCACGGTTTGAAAATATGAACCTTGACGACTATCGTTCACTCGTTGCAGCGACCTTTTCGCGGGCGGATGCGTGGCAAGACTGGTTGCCTGAACGTGACATCGATCGCCCTCTGCAAGGGATCCGGGAAGTGCTTGGTGTCGGTATCGAAGGCTTGGCTCGTCTTGTCAAGCGAATTGGCCTGAGTCGGCCGTAGAGGCGGTTGCCAGTATGGAAAAAATGAAATTTGATGTCATGTCACAAGTATTTCGTTATCTGCCTGCAAAGCTGAGTTCAGCGACGACGCTGCTTGTTTTACTCGGTGTGTTGATCAGCGCACCGATCGAAGCCAAGTCACCCAAAGCGGCAGACAACCAGGATCGGACGGGTCTTGCTGGGACCCGACCTTCGGGTCCCAAGACGGCCACGCTGGAGGCATCCGGGCAACGAATCGCCTCGTATAGCTTCAAACAATTGGGTGCCTCAACACCGATCCGATTGCGCGGTGTTGATGGGTCCATCGCGCTGCCTTTTGCGATTCGCTCCGATGAGGTGGTGGCGTCGGCGAAGTTGAAGTTTGACTATTCCTACTCGCCTGCTCTGCTGGCTGAGTTGAGTCATCTCAAGGTGATGCTCAATGATGAAGTGATTGCTGTGGTGCCGCTGCCTCGTGAGAAGGGCATGCCCAACCGGCGTGAGATAGATCTCGATCCGCGCTTCTTCACCGATTACAACAAGCTTCAGTTCCGGCTGATCGGGCATTACACCTACAAATGCGAAGACCCCTTGCACAGTTCGCTATGGCTTGAACTGAGCAACCTCGGGCGGCTTGAGCTGACGCTGGCGCCGTTGGCACTGACAAACGATCTCAAGTATTTGCCGCTACCATTTTTTGAAAAGCGTGACAACGCCACGCTCAAATTGCCATTCGTTTTTGTTACTGCACCGTCTTTCGGAACACTCAAGGCGGCTGGCGTACTGGCATCCTGGTTTGGCAGTCTTGCCAGTTATCGTGGCGCACGCTTCCCAACCTTCCTGAATGCTTTGCCAGAGGGAAATGCAGTCGTGTTTCTCGACGGCAGTGAAAAAATGGGCGGCCTGAGCAGCACATCCGCCGCGACGGTGTCGATCGAACCCCATCCGAACAACCCGAACGCCAAGTTGCTGCTGATTTCCGGTGATGGCGAGCAGGATTTGATGCGTGCCGTCAGGTCCATCGTACTTGGCAACGGAACGCTCAGCGGACAGCGCGTCGTGGTCACGCAGGACGTAGAACCACCAGCCCGCAAGCCGTACGATGCGCCGGCGTGGGTGCCGACCGATCGGCCCGTACGGTTCGCCGAATTGACTCAACCCGAAGAGCTTCAGGTGCAGGGATTTTTCCCCGGCGTGATATCGGTAAATTTTCGCAATGCTCCGGACCTGTTTACGTGGCGCAGTCCAGGCGTTCCGATTGAATTGAAATATCGTTTTACGGCCTTGCCGCTGAGCAAGAAATCGACTCTCAACATTGGCATCAATGGAGAGTTCGTTCGTGCACTGGTACTTGATGAGTCGAACAAGAAGTCGGCGGGCAAGGACCTGTTGAAAGTGCCCTTCTTCGACAAAGTGCCCAGCTACCGGGAAGACAGTGTCTTTGTCCCCCTGCATCGGGTCGATGGTCGCAGCCAACTGCAATTTCAGTACTATTTTGATCTGGTCAAGGAGGGTGAATGTCGCGACTCACTGACTGATAACTTGCGCGGCGCGATCGACCCGGAGTCGACCTTCGATCTAAGCAGCTTTCCGCATTACAGCGCCTTGCCGGACTTGGCCTTCTTCAGAAATATCGGGTTTCCGTTCACCCGTATGGCAGATCTCTCGGAGACTGCGGTGGTGATGCCGGAACAACCCGCGGCGCAGGAAATTGGAGCCTATTTGATGCTGATGGGGCGAATGGGCGAGGCTACTGGTTATCCCGCCTTGCGTCATGCGCTGGTGGCGCCCCCTGAATTGGACAAGGTGGCGCAGCGTGATTTGATCGTCATTGGTTCGGCAAAAGACCAGCATCTGATGACCAAGTGGGCTGACCGTTTGCCCTTGATGCAAGTCGACGGCGAGCACCGCGTTCGCGAGCCAGACATATTCCGGCGCACAATCTTTCGCTGGGAAGAGGAGGACATTCAGGTCACGCCGCGCCCCGCAGGCAGCTTGAAATTGCAGGGGGGTAGTTTGACCAGCCTGATGGCATTTGAGTCACCCTTGCAGTCTGGACGCAGTGTTGTCCTGTTGTACGCAGACAGAGCTGTAGACCTGGGGAAGATTGGCGATATTCTGCTGGACCCGGATCGAGTCAAGAGCGTGCAGGGCGATTTTGTGGTCGTTGATGAGAAGGGTGACCGGTACGCCAAAGTTGGCGAGACCTATTATCTTGGTTCATTGCCCATAAGCATCCATTTGCGTTGGGCCTTTTCGAACCATCCGGTGCTGGTCAGTTTGCTCGGCGTTCTGATTTGCATCCTGTTGGCGACGATCGCCTTCCGTGCCTTGCGTGAGGTTGCAGCCAAACGCATGCAGAGGCATCTTGAGTAGCGTGAGGCGCCCATGGGTGCCGGGAAATCGTTGGTTTTGATGCGCTCACGTCGACACTTCCTGGAGTCGGTCGTGGCGGTGGCGTTGACGTCGCCCCGCATGGCACGTGCCGAAAACTGCGATGGCTGG
>CAIPGC010000120.1 GCA_903864505.1 uncultured beta proteobacterium
CTTTGCGAGAAGCCAGAAATCGAGATGAATTTCTCTCTCGCGCCAGTGAAGTCCTGGGTTTCCCAATCAATGTCATCTCCGGACGTGAAGAGGCCAGATTAATATACCAAGGCGTGACCCGGACTCTTGCAGTCAGTGATGAACGTAGGCTGGTGGTCGATGTTGGCGGCCGATCCACAGAGTTAATTTTAGGCAGCGGTATTACCCCAAGCGTCATGGAGTCCTACCGGGTGGGCAGCATCGCTTGGTCCAAGCGCTTCTTTGCGGATGGACAGTTCACCAGGAAGGCTTTCGAGATTGCAGAGGTTGCGGCCACGGCAGTCTTGGATGAGGCGTTCGACGCCTATCATCCAGACAACTGGGACACGGCTTACGGCTCTGCCGGCACAGTCGGCGCCATTGAGGCAGCATTGGTCGCAGCGGGCTGGCCTGCTGGAATCATCACGCAAGAGGGATTGGACTGGATTTTGGAGCGGCTGATTGCCTACCAAAGTGTAGATCGGCTGCGCTTAGCTGGAATTCGCGAAGACCGTAAGCCAATTATTGGTGGCGGCGTGAGTGTAATGCGCGCTGTATTCAAAATCCTCGGCATCAGCGCCATGCAGACGGCAAGCAGCGGCTTGCGTCACGGTCTCATCTGTGATCTGTTAGGCAGTGCAAACAATTCCGGTGATTTGCGGGTCAATAGTATTCATCGCTTGGTAGAAAAATTTCACGTGGACAGCGCACATAGCGCCCGCGTAAGCGAAGTAGCAACATCGCTGTTCTCACAAATCGCTGAACAGACCGGTAGCACGCTCAGCGATTTTGACCGACATTTGCGATCGCTCGATTGGGCAGCGCAACTTCATGAGATTGGTAGCCACATCTCGCACAGCGACTACCACAAGCACGGCGCCTACATTCTGGACAATGCCGACGCCATCGGCTTTTCGCTCCCGGAAATGCACAGGCTGAGCCTCTTGGTGTTGGGCCACCGGGGCAAACTGCGCAAGGTCGAGGGGTCACTGGTTGACGACAGTCTGGCACTGCAGCTAGTTGCCCTCAGAATCGCAGTGATCCTATGCCATGCAAGGCGTGACCCCGATCTAGCGGGACTCACCCTGCAACGCCCTAACGACCAAGGTCGCGTGCTGCAACTAGGCTGCCGCAGCGGCTGGGCCGCAAGCTACCCTCAGTCAGCCCACCTGTTGCGCGAAGAGGCTGGGGCCTGGCAGAAGACACCCTGGACGCTGGAAATCAACTGCGCTTAGGCAAGACGTTCGAACACACCAGAACCTGATCGTTTGGCGTCATGCTTGGCTAGGGCAGCAAGATTGGCCACGTCCTCGGCCCGAGTAAATTTGCTGGCATGAATTGGCGCGGCACCAATCGACAGGGTCGTGCAGGGGAAAAACCGCATCAATCCATGGCGATCCTCCGCTTCGATGCCACCAGCCGAACGAGCTGACTGGTCAAACATACCCAACGCACACTTGTTGAAGTTGGCCACAACCTGTTCACACCGAGCCTTCCAATCGGGGCTCTGGAACAACAGAATGAAGTCGTCGCCACCGACGTGGCCCAGAAAATCACGGTGCGGATCGCATTGCTCTACGCAGACCTTGGCCAGCAGGCGAATCATTTCATCACCACGCCAATAGCCGTAGTAGTCATTGAACGGCTTGAAGTTATTGAGGTCGGCGTAACACGCTACAAAATTGACCTGCTTGCTGAGCAATCTTTCGATATGCAGGCTGATCGGAATATTTCCGGGCAAGAACGTTAACGGATTGGCATGGCGTGCTGACTCAATACGCGTTTCCGTCACCGAGCGTACGAGTTGGTCGCCAGTACCAATGCCCACATATCGTCCGTTCTCAGTCACGATGAAACCATCTGCCAAGTAGCGTTGATCCTGTGAAGTTAGGATCCCCACTAACTCATCCACACTATGGCTTCGCTCCACCAGACGGGGCTCGCGATTGGCATGCACTGCACAGGACCTGCGCCCCCATACCTCTCGGTAATACAACGTGGAATACTGGCTCATGAACAGCGACCGATTGATGATGCCCACTGGTTGCTCACCGTCCAGCAGCGCAACCGCGTGCAGATCAGAGTGCTTCAGAAACAGCGCCGACAGATCATCGTTCGTAGTGCGTTCGGTCACCGTGGGGGCAGACACGGTGGCAAGTTTCTTGAGCTGTCCGTTGCCTGAAGCCCGCGTAAGCTCCGGGAAGACTGCAATTTGACGCTCGCGTAACACGCGTTGGGCATCGGTGAGCGCATACCTGACCGGCTGACGGTCCGGATGACCCAAAAAGTAGCCTTGACCGTATGCAATGCCCAGATCGCGCAGCACGCGCAAGTCTTGTGCTGTCTCTATTCCCTCGGCCACCAACTCACTGCCAAAAATGGTGGCAATCTGCTGCAATGCTTGAATGGTCTTCAATTTGTCGCCGTGAGCACTAATTTCCTTGGTGAAATATTTGTCGATCTTGACAAACTCCGGCTTCAATTGCGACCAAAGGCGTAGGCTTGAGCGTCCATCACCAAAGTCGTCTAGCGCCAACGAGATTCCAGCGGACCGAACCTGGAGAGCAACTTCTGCAAGATGGTCCATGTCCGCCACCCGTTCGTGCTCGGTAATCTCAAGCACTAGCATGCGCGGAAGCACACCAAAGCCACGGACCAGCCTTATTAGTTTGTCGTGACCACGCGTGGCATAGAGATCCGTGAGCGCATCGGCACTGACGTTCACAAATACGCGGCCTTGCGCCTTAATGTGCCCCCAGGTCTGCATGGCAGACTCCATGCAGGCAGACTCAAACTCATTGCTCAGGTCTTCGTCATCGGCTGCGCGCAACAGCGCGTCGGGCGTGTGCAGATCCGTACCCTGAGGTCCGCGAATC
>CAIPGC010000121.1 GCA_903864505.1 uncultured beta proteobacterium
CACCACGTTGCTGTGAAACTTGGCTGGCGTCCAACCGGTGAAGCTCTTGTGGCAAGTACCACAGTTGGCCGTGGTCGCAATGTGGTTGGCCGACTTGCCCGTGGCATTCGTGCCGTTGTGGCAGCTCGTGCAGTTGGTGGCCAGAGTGAAAGTTGAATGATCCATCTTGGTTGCAGGAAGCCAGGAAAAGGTTTTGTGGCAGTTCGCGCATGAGGCCTGTGTCGGAATATGGCTTGCCGGCTTACCAGAAGTGATGCTGGCGTTATGACATGTGGCACATGCACTCGCCGAAATGCCTGCATGATTGAACTTGGCACCACTGAAGGTTCGCGTGGTGTGACAGGTTTCACATCCCAACTGGGTCGGAACATGCTGAGCAGTCTTGACCACATTGTCCTGCGCCAAACGCAGACCACTGGTATGGCAACTATTGCAATCGCGTGGCGTGCCTTTGAGCAGACCATTGACGTGGCAAGACTCGCACCGGGCAGAGCTGTGCACCCCGGTCAACGCAAAGCCCGTCTTCAAATGGTCGAAGTTGCGCGACATGGTCTGCGCCAGCGTCGCAGTACCCCATCCCAAGAGCAGCATCAACGACCATACTCTGATGGCGTTTGAAAACGGGGCAGTGAGGTGCTTTTTCATCGGCTGACTCCGGTATTGCCGGTCGGCTTGAGACCCGACCTCAGTGGTAGCTTGTTCCAGCTTTCGGTCACATGGCACTGCTCACAGCGGGCGCCAAATTGCCCGTCATGCACATCGCCCGCACGGTGGCACCCCATGCAACTGGGGTCCAGCACTGCGATGCTTTTACCCACGGGTGCCTGCAACTTATGGCAGCTTTCGCATGCCACTTTCCGATGCCCGCCATCCAGCGGGTAGCTGGTTCGTTTAACGTGGTTGAAATCCCAAAGCATCCATAACCGCGTGCTGTGGCATCCCTCGCAACGGGTACCAAATTTCTGCCTGTGTCGATCATCTTTTTCATGGCATCCAAAGCAGTCCCGGGACGCATCCTTGTAGCGCGCTGTCGCGTGGCAGGTAATGCACTTTGCCAGCGCGTGCCCTCCGGTCAGCGCAAATCGTGCCTGTCGGTGGTCAAAATCTGGCACCTGCCAGGACTTGTCGGTATGGCACTGCACGCAGGCCAATCCAAGCTGGCCCTCATGCTTGTCGTCTTTTCTGTGGCAAGCCAGGCATTCGAGGGCTGTACCTCGGAAAGAGACAAGATCTTTGTGGCAGGCCAAGCATTTCACGGATGGCAGCGCGTGTGCATTGCGCAGGGCGAATCTGGTTTTTGAATGGCCGAAGCGCCCGACTGTACTCTTCCAATCCCGCTCGCCGTGGCAATCACCACATGCTTCTCCCAGCGTGGCGCTGTGCTTGTCGTCCTTCCTGTGGCAACCGATGCAGGCGCGGGGAGCATCCTTGAACATGGCACTCTTGTGGCATTCCTTGCAGACCACGGCGGCGTGTTTACCCAGCAGCGGAAAGCTGCTGACATCATGGTCAAACTTTGCGGGCTCTCGCCAACTGCGTTCGCCGTGACAACTGCCACAGTCTTTGCCCAGAGATTCCTTGTGCTTGTCGTCTTTTTGGTGGCACACCGCGCACTCCTGGTTCAACTTGACTCGGTACAAGTTGGCAGTGTGGCATTTTGTGCAGGCAGTGGCGCTGTGCTTGCCGCGCAAGGCGTACTTGGTGTCCGTATCGTGATTGAAACTGATCGTTTTCCACTGGGTGGCACCATGACAGGTCTCACACTTTTCGCCGAACTGCCCTTTGTGCCCCTTGTTTTCGTCGTCCTTCTTGTGGCAACCAATGCAGCTGCGCGGTGCCTCCCTGTAATTGCTTGTTTTGTGGCAGCTGGCGCATTTGACGTCGGGGTGCTTGCCCAGCAGCACAAATCTCGAGGTGGAGTGGTCAAATGAAGCCTCCTTCCAGTTGCGCTCATTGTGACAATCGGCACATTTGGTTCCCAGGGAATCCTTGTGCACGTCGTCCTTGCCGTGGCAGGCGTTGCACTGCGAAGCCGCCTCGCGATATTTCTTCCCGGCAACGTGACACTTGTCGCACTCCAGCGGTTGGTGCTTGCCGCGCAGCGTGAAGTCGCTCTGGGAATGGTCAAACCTCTTGGCATCAAAACGAACCATTTGCGCATTGCGCCCTTTGTGGTCGCGGTGGCAGGCACTGCATGGCTGAGGCTTGAGCGTTCCATGAAACCCGGTCCGTGCCTTCATGTCAGATCCCACTTCCTTGTGGCAATCGGAACAGAGACCCGACTGCGCCTGGCGATCGAACTTGGCGTGGCACTGCTTGCAATCCCCCTCCCACTTGGCGTGCCCCTGAATCACATCGCCCGGGGCCAGCACGGATTCGATGCTCTGACCAAACACCTGCCCTGCCCAGGATGCAGCGCCCAACGCCAGCATGGCGAAGGCCGCAAAGCGCCACGCAATGGCGCTTGTCAAGTAGACCCATGGCATCCGATGGCATTGCATCAGTAGGCGTGAACGGCGATCACATGCACAACGGCACAGCTCACCATCAGATAAACGAATGGTATATGCGCAACGTGCCAAAGGGAAAACCACCGTTCATAGGCGGTGAACTGGGCTACACGGGTGACAGCATTCAAATACTGAAGAACCAACATACGGTAATGACGCTCCTGTTTCAAAGCCTGCCCCGAACTCCATTGTTCCCGCGCAGCCAGCGCACGCAGTGGCACATGCAGCGCTTTGACACACCGTCGGTAGGCCAGCCACTGCTGCAGCGGCAGCCAGAACACTTGTCGCGTGTACGTCACCCAGCCCACATCCGACTTGAGCTCAAATTGCTCAAATGCCAAGAGCCGCGCAGAGACTTCGGGGGCGAACGCAAGGCGCTCCCTTGCATCTTCCTCCTCAAGGCCGGCCCGTGTCCGCAAATCAGAAAGATTAGCCTTCTCTCCGTGCAAACCACGATTAACGCGGGCATATATGAAGCGTCCCACCACGCCGCTGAAGGCCACAGCCAACATGCTGTACAGCGCGACCGCGGCGTTCAATGAACCCACCTGAAAGGTCGAGTGCAACAAGATCAGTACGGGTCCAGCTATACCCAACACCATGTGCAGCACGAACCAAACTTTCATCGAACCCCATTTTCTGGTGAACTTGAAGTGCTTGCGCAACGGATAGCTGAAGAGCAACACCATCATGGTGCCGCCGGCTACACCGAGCCAGTAGCCCGTGTTGTCCCCCGCCTGGAATAACTCCAGACGGCTTATTTGCCAAACGAAAAGTACCAGCACCGCGATCACGAGATACACCACCACATCGACAGGCAGTGTGCTGGAGAAGTAACCTTCTACCTGCTTTGGAGTCCCGTCCATTGCTTCGATTTCCGCTGCTGGCGCAAAACCATCCCCGCCGGATTCCCGGCGCTCTGAAAGTGGATGGATCATTGATCGACTCATGCTGAAACGTGTTTGGAGAAAAAAAAGACCAGAACGAATTTTGGAAACCTGACGATACAAGTCAGACATTAAGAGATTCTTAACAAGATTCACTTCAATCGAGTGAACCACCGAAAATTGCAGCGCCTTAGAGAGGAAGCGAATAAGCAAACAACCAGAATGTAGTTTGCAATTGCGCTCGGGTTGACCAGAATCGCGGCTTCGTCACTTTGCAGTGGCTGTTGTCCCGTTTGCGCTTCATGCCCATTTCACCTACCGTCCGACGCAACCCCAAGCGTGCCCTGCCCGGCTTCAAGCTGACGCTGGGCTACACGCTTTTCTATCTATTCCTGATAGTTCTCGTTCCCCTGTCGGCGCTGGTGCTCAAGACCTTCACGCTGACCTTGGAACAGTTCTGGTCAGCAGTGGCGAGCCCGCGCGTGGTGGCATCATATCAACTTACCTTTGGCGCGTCGTTCATCGCGGCACTGGTCAACGCGGTGTTTGGCTTGCTGGTGGCCTGGGTGCTGGTGCGTTACCCTTTCCCCGGCAAAAAAATCGTTGACGCACTGGTGGACCTGCCCTTCGCGCTGCCCACCGCGGTGGCCGGCATCTCTCTGACCGCGCTGCTGGCCAACAATGGCTGGATTGGCAGCCTGCTCGAGCCGCACGGGGTTGCGCTCGCCTTTAACCGCAACGGGGTCGTTATTGCGCTCATCTTCATCGGCTTGCCCTTTGTGGTTCGTACCGTGCAACCGGTGCTCGAAGATGTCGAGAAGGAACTTGAAGAAGCCGCCACCTGCCTGGGCGCGTCACGGCTGCAGACCTTCAGGCATGTGATCTTCCCCACCATTGCACCGGCGCTGCTCACCGGTTTTGCCATGGCGTTTGCGCGCGGCGTGGGTGAGTACGGCTCGGTGATTTTCATTGCCGGCAACATGCCCATGGTGTCCGAGATCACGCCGCTCATCATCATCGGCAAGCTCGAACAGTACGACTATGCCGGCGCCACCGCTGTGGCCACCGTGATGCTGCTGGCCTCGTTTGCCATGCTGCTGCTGATCAACGCCCTGCAGTCCTGGCGGCGCCAGAAATCATGAGCGCCCCCTCGAGCCACGCTCTCGCTGAGAACCCGTCTTCCCCTAAAGGGGACAACGCCAGCGGCCCGACAAAGCCGGTTCCGCGGCGTTCCGCGCGAAACAGCCCCATCACCGAACCGGCGTGGGTGCGCTACACGCTGATTGGCATCGCACTGGCCTTTGTCGTGCTATTTCTGGTCTTGCCGATGGCAGCCGTCTTCACTGAGGCCTTGCGTAAGGGGAGCGACGCCTTCATCGAAGCGCTCAAGGAGCCCGACGCCTGGAGCGCGATTCGCCTGACGCTCTTGATTGCCGTTATCGCCGTCCCGATGAATCTGGTGTTTGGCGTGATGGCGGCCTGGGCCATTGCCAAGTATGAGTTCAAGGGCAAGGCGTTCTTGACCACACTGGTGGACCTGCCGTTTTCGGTATCGCCGGTGGTGTCTGGCCTGATTTATGTGTTGATGTTTGGCGCCCAGGGCTGGTTCGGACCGTGGTTGCAGGCACACGACATCAAGATCATCTTTGCCGTGCCTGGCATTGTGCTCGCCACCATCTTTGTCACCTTCCCGTTCATCGCGCGCGAACTCATCCCGCTGATGCAGGCGCAAGGCACCGACGAGGAGCAGGCAGCGATGGTGCTGGGCGCCACCGGCTGGCAAACCTTCTGGCATGTGACGCTGCCAAACATCAAGTGGGGACTGATCTACGGTGTAATCCTGTGCAATGCACGCGCCATGGGCGAGTTTGGCGCAGTGTCGGTGGTGTCGGGCCATATTCGCGGGCAGACCAACACCATGCCGCTGCATGTGGAAATTCTGTACAACGAGTACCAGTCGGTTGCCGCATTCGCCGTGGCATCGCTGCTTGCCCTGCTGGCACTGGTCACCCTGGTCATCAAGTCCTGGGTCGAGTGGCAGTTCGAGCACGACCAGAAGGCCGCAGCCGCACTGCCCCCCGAACGACCCCTGGCACCCAGAACCCTTTAAGTTGAGCACCCCATGAGTATCGCGATCCGCAATGTCAGCAAGAACTTTGGCACTTTCAAAGCGCTCAACGATGTCAGTCTGGACATCGAAGGCGGCGAGCTCGTCGCACTGCTGGGGCCGTCGGGCTGCGGCAAGACCACGCTGCTGCGCATCATCGCCGGGCTGGAAACCGCCGACCTGGGCAACATTCTTTTCAGTGGCGAGGACACCACCGATGTGCATGTGCGCGAACGCAATGTGGGGTTCGTTTTCCAGCACTACGCGCTGTTTCGCCACATGAGCGTGTTTGACAACGTGGCATTCGGCCTGCGCATGAAGTCGCGTGCAACACGACCGTCCGAGGCGGAGATCAAGCAGAAAGTACACGACCTGCTCGGCCTGGTACAACTGGACTGGCTGTCGGACCGCTACCCGGCACAACTCTCGGGCGGCCAGCGCCAGCGCATTGCCCTGGCCCGCGCGCTGGCGGTAGAACCCAAGGTGCTGCTGCTGGACGAACCCTTTGGCGCGCTGGACGCCAAGGTGCGCAAGGAGTTGCGCCGCTGGCTGCGCCGCCTGCACGACGACCTGCATGTGACCAGCATATTTGTCACGCACGATCAGGAAGAAGCGCTGGAAGTGGCCGACCGGGTGGTACTGATGAACAGCGGCAACATCGAGCAGATCGGCTCGCCACAGCAGGTATGGGACCACCCCGCAAGCCCCTTTGTCTATGGTTTCCTGGGTGACGTAAATTTGTTTCACGGTCGCGCCCACGAGGGTGAAATGCTGATCGGCGAAGACCACCACGGCGTGCGTCTGGACAGCCCCGAGCACAGCGAAACTCGCAACGCGAAGGCCTTTGCCTACGTGCGCCCGCACGACCTGGACGTGCGCCGCCATCAGGCAGGACAGGAAGACAACATTGGCGGCTACCAACCCCAGCGCGGCATTCCAGCCAAGCTGGTGCGCGCCATTGTGGTCGGGCCGATTGCGCGACTGGAATTGCTGCCGCTGGATGCCTCTGCCGCAGGCAGCGGCGACATCATCGAAGCGCAGATTGGCGCCCAGCAGTACCGCGAGATGGCGCTCAAGGAAGGCGAAACGCTAGTACTCACGCCCCGCAAGGCAAAGGTGTTTATGGCGTAAAGCCCGCATTTTTACTGCGCAATAAGCTCCTAAAAGAGGAGCGACTACAAATGCACGAGACGTCCGTCCACCAGTTCAATGGACCGGTCACAGCGCGCGGCCAGGCCGGGGTCGTGAGTCACGATCAGGCAGGCGCTGCCGTGGTCGTGGTTGAACTCGCGCAGCAGGCCAAACACCTCGTTGGCCGACACGGTGTCGAGGTTGCCGGTGGGCTCGTCGGCCAGAATGAGGCGCGGCATCAGCGATAGTGACCGCGCAATCGCCACCCGCTGCTGCATGCCGCCCGAAAGCTCGCCCGGGCGCTTGTATTCGGAACCCTGCAATCCCACCCGGCGCAACAGCTCCATGGCATTGGCTTCGGATGGCTCGGTAACCGTGCCGTGGGCAATGATGGACGGCAGCAGCACGTTCTCCAGCGCCGAGAATGCGGGCAGCAAGTGGTGAAACTGAAACACGAAACCGATGGTGCGTCCCCGCATGGCAGTCAGGGCGGCATCGTCCTGCAACTGTGTGGCTTGACCCGCAATTTCCAGGGTGCCGGCCGTGGCCCGCTCTAGCAAGCCAATGATGTTGAGCAGGGTACTCTTGCCGGAGCCTGAGGGGCCCTTGAGCGCTACAAACTCGGATTGCATCAGCGCCAGCGTGATGCCATGCAACACCTCGGTCTCCACCGGAGTGCCCACGTTATAGCTCTTGCAGATTGCATCAAGCCGCAGAATCGATTCGGTCATGTGCGAATTGCCTGCACCGGGTCCATGCGCGCGGCGCTACGGGCCGGAACCACCGCTGCGGCCAGACCCACACCACACGCCACCACACTGGCCAGAGCCACCAGCAGGGGGTCGAGTTGCGCCGCAAACATGGCGCTTCCATCCGGACTTTTGAAAACGTGGGAAAACAGCACCAGCAGGCCATACGCCAGCACCGAACCCAGCACCGAACCCACCAGACCGACCAGTCCACCCTGCAGCAGGAAGATGGCCATGATGCGGCCACGCTGGGCCCCCATGGCACGCAGAATGCCAATCTCACGCTGCTTTTGCACCACGCTGACCACCAGCACACTGGAAATGCCCAACGCGACAATGATGACCACAAAGCTGCGGATCAGGTTGTTCGAAACCGTCTGATTCGACAAGGCATTGAGTAGGCCCGAGTTGGTCTGCATCCAGCTCTCCACCGTAAGACCGGTCTGCATACGCAGCGTGTCCGCCACCGTACTGGCGCCAAACAGTTCTATCACGGTCAGGTCGATGTTGGACACGCCACCCGGCAGGTCCAGCAGCGTCTGCGCAAGTTTGAGCGTGACAAACACCCATCGGCGATTGAGTTCGCGGTTGCCCATGTCAAACAGTCCCACAATTTCCAGCGTTTCGCTGCGACCAGTGGCGCTGGTCACACGTAACTTATCGCCCACCGCAAGGCCCAGGTCCAACGCGAGGTCTATACCGATCAGCGCGCGTGTACCGGTTACATCAAAGCGGCCCCGGGTCATGTAGTCGTCCATACGCACCACACGCTTGTAAGCCTCGGGCTGCACGCCCATCATCACCACGCTCTTGCTGGTGCCCCCACGCGCGGCAAACGCCGGCCCACTGACGACCGGCGACACCGCCAATACGCCAGGCGTGGCAGTTGCCAGATCCGCCACCCGCTCCCACTGGTCCACCGAGCGCAGGCGTTGCGTGCGGGGTTGTACGGTGGCCGCCACGGCGCGATCGGCGTTGGGCTCGAGCACGCGCTGGGTGGTTTCTTCCAGCGGTCGTATCACCACATGGGCCTGCGATCCCATGACACGGTCGATGATGGTGCTTTGAAGCTGGTTGATGAGTTGGGTGAGGAAGATGATCACTGCCACCCCGCCAGTAACACCGGCAAGAATCAGCAGGCTTTGCATGCGGCCTTCGCGCAGAAAGCGCAGCGCCACCAGCAACTCGAATGGCATCCAGCGTGCCTGTGCACTCACGGCGGGGCGATGGCGAACAGGAGACATGGTCAGCGAATAAAACTGGGCACTTCCAGTCCCTTCTCTCGAACCACAGGCGCAATGCCACGCACCCGGTCACCCGGCAGGGCCTTCTCTGTTTGGGGGATGGCCTCATCGCCCACTTTGAGTCCTTGCAAAATCTCGACAGAACCCACACCGCGAAAACCCAATTGCACCGACACCCGGTTGGCGCGCCCGTCCTGCAGCGTCAGCACCCAGGGAACTTCGCGGTCGACATCGCGCACCGCCACCGAGGGCAACACCAGCGCGTCCTTATGGGTTCCACCAATCAACTCCAGCGATACCGTCATGTCCGGCTTGAGAAAGGCCGGTGGTTTGGCCACTTCCAGACGCACATCCACCGTGCCACGCTGCGGATCTATTACCGGTGCAATGTAGCTGAGCTGGGCTTCAAACGCCTGCCCGGGAAACGCATCCGCCACCGCGCGCGCGCCCATGCCGGGTGTCAGCAATCGCAGGTGCTTTTCGTCCAGCGCAGCATCGATGCGCAGCGCACCAACAGTTGCCAATGACAGCAGCACGCGCCCAGGCTGGGCCATACCTCCAGGCTCAGTGGTGCGCGATAGCACCACTGCTTCGGCGGGGCTGACAATGTTTAATTTGGCCAGCCGTGCGGTGGCCGCGTCCACCGCCGCCTGGGCTTGCGCTACGCGACTGGCGGCCAGCACCGGCTCCACTCCCTGACCTTGGTTGGACGCGGATTGCAACCGCGCCGACTCCATGGCGCTGCGAGCTACGTCCAGGGCGCGACGGGCATCGTCCTGTTTCTGCTGCGCATAAAACCCCCGCGCCACCAGGTCCTGGGCGCGGTGATATTCCAGTTCGGCCACCCGCAAGGCGGCCTCGGCTTGCAGCAGGGCCTGCGTTGCCACGGGCGCGGTGACGCTGCTTTGCTGCAAGACGCGGGTTTGCGCCTCAAGCAGTGCGCCACGCGCCTGCACCAGCGCTGCGCTGGCCTCGGCATCCTGCAAACGCACCAGCAGTTGGCCGGCGCGCACCCGGTCACCTTCGCGCACCCGTACCTCCAGCACCGTGGCGGTCACCTCGGCACCGATGTCAATACGGGCCTGGGCGTTGAGCCGTCCGGTGGCCACCACCGATTGAACAATGTCCGTCTTGGCCACGGCCACCACTTGCACCGCAGCTCCGCGCTGGTTGGCCACCAGCAGCGCAGCGGCGCCGCACGCAACCACCACCACCGCCGCAACGGCCCATTTGAATTGCAGTTTCATGAGGGCAAGAATAGCAGCAATGCTTGCGCTTCATTCCGCCAAATCACCCGAATATCGCAGGCCCACGCAAACCATCACATCGTGCGTGCAAACCGTGGTGGGCTTGCCTACAGTCCACCCCATCACCACATGGAGCCCGCGATGTCCAAACTGATTTCCCCACTTGCCAAGGCCTTGGTCCTGACCCTGAGCGCCGGACTCACTCTTTTCATCGCAGGCTTCATGGCCCAAGGCGTTCGGACCGATGCAACACCCACGCGCCAAGTCGTCCAGCTTGCTCCGGTAGTGGTCATCGGTCACCGGGATGCCGAGCTGGCCGGGGATGACTCGGATGCCAAGTTCACCAAGGCAAGCCCGGCTGGTAAAGACGCTGCGATCTGATATCAGGGTAAATACCTGAGGTGGGGTAAGGTGCCGCAAACTGGTCGGACCTACAATTTGCGCTTTTGCATCTTGTCCGAACAGGAACCCCCATGGCATCCCAACTCAAATTCGCCGCCTGCGCACTGGTATGCGCTGCAATTGCGGGGCCGGGCACAGCAGCGGTTATTCCCCCTGGTGTACAACTCCATTCCACGCAGACGCTGATTCGCAACAATGGCTCCGAGCCCGACACGCTGGACCCCATGCTGGCCGAGGGCGTGCCCGCCAACAACATCACCCGTGAACTATTTGAAGGGCTCACCGCTACCGATGGCGCAGGCAATGTTGTGCCCGGTGTGGCAGAAACCTGGAAGCAAACCAGCTCCACCTCCTGGGTCTTCACCTTGCGCAAGACCGCCAAGTGGTCCAACGGCGATGGTGTGACGGCCGACGACTTCATTTACGGCATGCGCCGTCTTGTCGACCCCAAGACCGCCTCGCAATACGCCAACACGTTTGGCATCTTTCTGGTCAACGGTAAGGAGATCACCGAGGGCAAGAAAGCCACCTCCGAGTTGGGGGTCAAAGCCCTGGACAAGTACACGGTGGAGATAAGAACACCGTATCCGGTCGCATTCCTGCCTGAGCTGGTGTCCAACTTGCAGCTCGGCCCGGTACACCGCGCCAGCCAGGAAAAGGCCGGCAAAGACTGGACCAAACCGGCCAACCTCGTCAGCAACGGCGCCTATACGCTGAGCGAGTGGAAGGTCAACAGCAAAATTGTCCTGACCAAGAACCCGCAATACTGGGACGCCGCTAACGTGCAGCTAACCAAGGTAACCTACCTGGCGGTGGAAAGCGATTCGGCCGACGTCAAGCTCTATGAGTCGGGTGAAAACGAGTGGGTGCTGTTGCTCCCCCCAGGCAGCTATGAGAAGTACAAGGCCCAATACCCCAGGGAGATTCGTAATACGCCCTTGATCGGACTGCGCTACTACTCGTTTCTGAACACCGATCCCCTGCTCAAGGACGTGCGTGTGCGAAAAGCCCTGTCCATGGTTCTGGACCGTGACATCCTGGCGCAGAAGGTCACGGCAGACGGTCAGCTTCCTGCCTATGGCCTGATCGTCAAGGGCACGGTGGGCTCCGATGTCACCAGCTACGACTGGGCGGCCTGGCCGATGGCAAAACGCGTGGAAGAAGCCAAGAAACTGATGGCCGAGGCTGGCGTGGCCCCAGGCACCAAACTCAAGTTCTCGTACAACACCAGCGATTACCACAAGAAGATGGCGATCTTTGCTGCATCCGAGTGGAAGACCAAGCTCAGCCTGGACCTGGAGCTTGACGCCATGGAATTCAAGGTGCTGATCAAAAAGCGCAATGACAAGGACTACCAGATCGCGCGCAATGGCTGGAACGCAGACTACAACGACGCAACCACCTTCTTCGCCCTGGTGCAGTGCGGCAACGACCAGAACAACCAGGCCAGCTGCAACAAGAAGGCCGACGCTCTGATTGATCAGGGCAACCAGAGTCTGGATGCCACCAAGCGAAAGGAACTGCTGACCCAGGCCGCGCGCCTGGTGATGGAAGACTATCCCATGATGCCGTTGTTGCAGTACACCATACCCCGGCTGGTGAAGTCCTACGTGGGCGGTTACACCGCAACCAATGCCCTGGACCGCTACCGCGGCAAGGACCTCTACATCATCAAGCACTAAGTGCGCGTTCAGCGGTTGCCACGCGCACGTTGCTTGGTAACTGCACTTGATTGGGAGAGTGTGAATGTGGTCTTATGCCTTGCGCCGCCTGCTGGCGACAATACCGACGTTACTGCTGGTCATCACCGTGTGCTACCTGCTGTTGCACTTTACGCCGGGTGGTCCGTTTGATACCGAGAAGAAAGTCTCGGCCGCGGTGCTGGCCAACCTGCAGGAAAAGTACCACATGAACGAGCCGCTGTGGAAACAGTACTTGCTCTACCTCAACAGCCTGTTGCACGGTGACCTTGGTGCCTCGTTCCGCTACGAGGACTGGAGCGTCAACGAACTGGTGGCCACTGCCTTGCCGGTGTCGGCGGTCATCGGGGGCGTCTCGCTGCTCATCTCGCTGCTGATTGGGGTGGCGTTGGGCTCACTGGCCGCTTTGCGCCAAAACAGCGTGGTCGATTACCTGGTCATGTTCCTGGGTAGTGTGGGCAGCGTCTTTCCGTCGTTTGTGATCGGGCCAGTGCTGGTCATGGTGTTTGCCATCTGGCTGCAGTGGGTGCCTTCCGGGGGTTGGGACAACTTTGCACCACGTTACATGGTGCTGCCGATGTTGCTGCTGGTGGTGCTCAACGTGGCCACCATCGGTCGCGTGATGCGCGGCAGCATGATCGAAGTCATGAGCAGCAACTTCATCCGTACCGCACGCGCCAAGGGGCTGCCCCAGCGTACCGTGGTACTGCGACACGCCATGAAGCCCGCGCTGCTGCCGGTGGTGTCCTTGATCGGCCCGATGGCCATTTCCGCCATCACCTCGGCCGTCATCACGGAGACCATTTTCTCGCTGCCGGGTCTGGGTAAGCTCATCGTCAGCGGCGCCAGCAACCGCGACTACACGCTGGTGCTGGGACTGGTGGTGCTGGTCACCGTCATTACGGTGACGTTCAACCTGCTGGTGGATCTGGCCTACGCGTTGCTCGACCCGAAAATTCGCTACTGAGCGCAGCATGAACAACAAGAACGACGATTTGGTTGAGGCGCTCAGTGCGGCCATAGAACCCAGCCTGCACGGACGCAGTCCCTGGGCTTCGGCGCGAACCCGCTTCATGCGCAACAAGGCCGCCGTGTTCAGCCTGTGCCTGTTGTGCGTGATCACCCTTGCCTGCATCGTCGGCCCCTACCTTCTGCCGCACGCTTTTGACAGCGCCGACTGGGAAGCCATGAGCCAGGCCCCCACTTGGACCAACATGCACTGGTTTGGCACCGACGAGTCCGGGCGCGATCTGCTGGTGCGCACGCTCATTGGCGGACGCATCTCGCTGATGGTGGGGCTGATGGCCACCATCGCGTCGGTAAGCCTGGGCATTGCGTGGGGTGCCACCGCGGGGTTTGTGGGAGGCAGGGTGGACGCGGTGATGATGCGCGTAGTCGACATCATGTACGCCGTGCCCTACCTGCTGATCGCCATTCTGATGGTGACCCTGCTGGGCCGCGCCTTCTACTTGGTGGTGATCACCATCACCGTGTTCTCCTGGATGGATATGGCCCGTGTGGTGCGCGGGCAAACGCTGTCGCTGCGCAGCAAGGAGTTTGTCGAAGCGGCACGGGCCATTGGCGTGCCGACCCACCGCATTATTTTTCAGCACATCGTGCCCAACCTGCTGGGTGTGGTGGTGGTCTACACCACGATTACGGTGCCCGGAGTCATCATCACCGAGTCGGTGCTGTCGTTCCTGGGTTTGGGCATTCAGGAGCCCATGACCAGTTGGGGCGTACTCATTCACGACGGTGCCCAGGTGATGGAGGTCTCGCCCTGGATTCTGCTGTACCCCGGCGCGCTGCTGTCCACCGCGCTGTACTGCTTCAACTACATCGGCGACGGGCTGCGCGATGCGCTCGACCCCAATGACAGATAGAGCAGCCCAAGACATGAACATTCTGGAAGTCAATAACCTTGGCGTGCAGTTCAGCACGCAGGATGGTGCGGTCTATGCCGTCAACGGGCTGAGTTTCAGCCTGGGCAAGGGTCAGACCCTGGGTATTGTGGGCGAGAGTGGCTCAGGGAAAAGCCAGAGCGTGCTGGCCCTGATGGGCTTGCTGGCACGCAATGGAAAGGCCAGTGGGCAGGCACTTTACATGGGCAGCAATTTGCTGGACATGAGCGCCGACGGACTCAACAGGATTCGCGGCAACCGAATGGCAATGATTTTTCAGGACCCGATGACTTCGCTTAACCCGTACCTCACGGTAGAGCGCCAGATGACAGAGGTGCTGCAGTTCCACAAGGGCATGGACCGGGCCAGCGCACGCGCGGCCTCGGTGCGTATGCTCGATGCCGTCAAGATACCGGAGGCGGCAACACGGGTAAGCATGTATCCGCATGAGTTTTCTGGTGGCATGCGCCAACGCGTGATGATCGCCATGGCGCTGCTGTGCGAACCCGAAGTACTGATTGCCGATGAGCCGACCACGGCGCTCGACGTGACGGTGCAGGCGCAGATTTTGACGCTGTTACGCGAACTGCAGCGCGACTTTGGCACCGCCATTGTGCTTATTACGCACGACCTTGGCGTGGTGGCTGGCCTGTGTGACCAAGTGATGGTGCTCTATGGCGGGCGGGTCATGGAGCAAGGCAGTGCCCGGCACATTTTTGGCAATGCCTCGCACCCGTACACCCTGGGACTGCTACGCGCCATTCCGCGCATGGACCGCGATGCCGAACACCTTCTGGCCATTCCCGGGGCCCCGCCAAACATGGCCCGTTTACCCAAGGGCTGCCCGTTCAGTGAGCGCTGCGCCATTGCGAATGCGCAGTGCCACGATGTGAAGCCTGCATTGCAACTTCTGGCAGAGGGCGCCACCACGCTGCGCGCCTGCCACAAAAACGTTGACGCCGTTCAAGCCATGCATGCAGAAGGTGCAGCAGCATGACCGCCATTCTCGAGGAGCGCAAGCCCATTCTGTCGGTGCGTGGTCTGAAAATGCACTTCCAGATCAAGGACGAAAAGGGCTGGCCATGGACACCAACTCGCTCGCTCCGGGCGGTCGACGGTATTTCCTTCGACTTGTATGCCGGTGAAACACTGGGCGTGGTAGGCGAATCGGGTTGCGGCAAGTCGACCCTGGCACGCGCCATTCTGAACCTGCATCCAGCCACCGCTGGGAGCATCGTCTGGATGGGCAAAGAGATGGCAGGGGCCTCCCCTGAGGCCTGGCTGGATGTGCGCAAAGACGTTCAAATGATTTTTCAGGACCCGCTGGCCAGTCTGAATCCGCGCATGACGGTGGCTCAGATCATCGGTGAACCGTTGCGCACGCACCACCCGGAAATGACTCCCGAGGCCGTGATGGACAGGGTGCGCGCCATCATGCGCCGGGTGGGTCTGACCGAACAGCAGATCAACCGCTACCCGCATGAATTCTCAGGAGGCCAGTGCCAGCGCATCGGCATTGCGCGGGCGCTGATCCTGCAGCCCAAACTCATCGTCTGCGATGAACCCGTGTCGGCGCTGGACGTGTCGATCCAGGCCCAGATCATCAACCTGCTGAAAGAACTGCAGCAGGAGTTTGGCCTGGCGCTGATCTTCATCGCCCACGACCTTGCCGTGGTGCGCCACATCAGCCACCGCATCATGGTGATGTACCTGGGACACGCCATGGAACTGGCAGAGAAGTCCGCGCTGTATTCCGACCCGCGCCATCCCTACACCCAGGCGCTACTTTCGGCCATCCCAATTCCGGACCCCGAACTGGAGCGCAACAAGGTGGTGCAATTGCTCCAAGGCGATCTGCCTTCGCCCATGAATCCACCCTCAGGCTGCGTGTTTCGCACGCGTTGCCCGGTAGCTACGGAGCGCTGTGCGGGCGATGTGCCCGCATTGCGAGAACTCACGTCGCATTCGCAGGCGGCATGTTTGCTGGCGTAAACATTGAAGCTGTAGCGCTCTATGCAACTTATTGGCTTCAGCGCCCGTGGTTATTGCGCAGCCCGCTATGGTTTTTGAAGTAAATCAGAGCCCGCCGCCACATCCTGATTTCAAATAGTCGCTGATGATCGTCAACTGCTCGGTCATGGTTTGACGCGTCCATGCGCGTCCGTGGTCATAGTCCTTCAAAACATGGTACTCCACCGGTTTGCCGGAGGATTTGGCGCGGTCTACAAACAGTTCTGACTGAATCAGCGGAACCGTTTGATCCCGATCGCCGTGGTAGACCATGATGGGAATCTTGATTTTGTCGGCTTGCGTGAGTGGACTTAAGCCCCGAACCGTTGGCTCCTGGCGTTCTTTGAAATGGGGGTTTGTATAGAACTTCGACCAAATTCGTTCTATGTCAGATACCCCAGCACCGGCAATAGCGCATTTGTACAAATCGTTCGGCCGTACAGCGGCCGCAAAGGCCGCGTATCCGCCGTACGAAAATCCAAACATTGCCATCCTGCGCGGGTCAGCCAGCTTCTCGCTGACCAGCCATTTGGCGCCGTCGTCCTTGTCGTCCTGCATCTTCTGACCCCACTCGCGGTCACCGGCAAGCCACAGGGTGCGGCCCCAATCATTAGAGCCGCGGTATTGCGGTTGCAGCACCACCCGGCATTGGGTCACCAGCAAGGGCACCCAGCCTGACCCGTCGAAATTCATGGTGTCGCGGGCCCACGGGCCACCGTGCGGGTGTACCACTGCCGCGTACGGCCCCGGGCCACACAGTTTTCCGTTCGGGACCGTCAGGTAGGCGGGAATGTTGAGCCCATCGCGCGCAGGATAATAGACGAAGCGCGCTGTTCCCAAGGCGGCCCGATCCATGGCGGGATACTCTTTGGCCAGTAGCTGTAAATTTTTCTTGTGCAGCAGGTAATGCTCGGTGGGAAAGGTGAGGCCGCTGACCCGGAACAAATAGGTTGGCGCTTCGCCCGGAATGCGCCGCACCAAGCGCACCGAGACACCGTCAAGGGTGCGCACCTCGGCTTGGCCTGAGCCCGACACAGCCATCAGTTTTTGATTGATCTGTTTGATTCCAAGCGCCTGCGCCACGCCTTGAATCACCGCATCAATTTCCGGGTTTTCCCAGTGCACATCCGAACCGAATAGCCCTGCGTAGACGTATCCATCAAAACCATCCTGCCCTGGCGCGCCATCGTCCTTGTCCAAACTGCGCACGCCAGTGGCATCGAAGAACTTGTGTTCAAACAGTTTGGAAGTCGTTTTCTTCTCTGCGATGTCGTACTCGTAAATTCCCGAAAACTCCTGGCCAACATTGCTTTGGATGATGGCAACATTGGGTTTTCCACCAGGCGCTATCACATCCACTACATCCCGGTTTTTGACGTAGTTGCGGAAGTGTTCATCCCAGCGGCCATCGGCCGTGCGAAAATCGACCGCAATAAACGCACCACCACCATCGGTTCCGAAGCGAGTTTTAGCCCAGGGAAGCCCAGCCGCGTTGACCCACACCTTGCCATCGTTCTCGCCCAGCCGCATCAACCGGGTCGAAGCGCCAGTTCGCACGTTGTAGCGGAACACGTCCCGCGTGTCGCCCCGCGAGTCACTTTCCAGCACGACATGGTCAGGATCCGCCTGCATGCGACTCAGCACCGATGGATTGGCGAGCGCTGCCTGGAGCTTGGCCGCACCGGACCGGGCGATTTCGGCCGATGCCATCGGTTCAATCCACTTCTTCCCCTCCAGATCCGTGAATAGCAGCTTATTGATGAATGTCTTTACAAAATCATCACCCCGGAGGTCATAGGGCTGCATCAGTTCCACCTCCAGCAAATCATTCTTCAAGAACTTTGCGCTACGGATCTGCATGTTCTTGGCGCCGATGGCGGTGGGTTTGGCGGTCAGATCGGCCAGTTTCCAGACCACAATGTTGCGCCCGTCACCGGCGCTTTCAATCGCGATCATGTGCTTGCCATCGGGTGAAATCTGGAATCCCGTCATGGCAGGAAACTGCGCCAGCTGTGCCATGGTCGGAACCCGAATGGCCTCAGGAGGCGCGGTTGTCTGCGCAAAGGTCTGACCTGCAAAAAGGCACGAAAGTGACAACCAGGTTCCGACGCAGCTCAATGCAGAAGCTATTTTTTTCACAATTTGTCCCCAAATGAAAAAGGCCCTGGCAGTTTAACTGCCAGGGCCTTAGGTAGAGTTGATTAGAACGACATTGAAACGTTCAAGAAGAAGCGACGTCCAAGGTAGTCATAGCCGCTGTACAGAGGTGCATTGCCGACCCGGTTGTAGCCAGCCTGTGCAGAGATCACCGGGGGCTTCACGTCGGTCAGGTTGCGAATCCCAAATGTGGCGCTCCACTTGCCAACCGTGTCCTTGTACTGGATCGACGCCGAGTGCATGACGAAGCTGGGTGTGTCCAGCTTGAAGGTGCTCGTCGCGGGATCTTCCTCAAAGTAATCGTAGCTCGATGTCGCGCCGACCCACTCCATCCCGTAGTAATAGTTCCAAGCCTTGACGGTGTAGTTGACGTCCAGAGCGCCCGACCAACGAGGTTGCGCAATCGTGCCATTGGTGTCGTCGATTGGATCATCGGCGAACAACTTGTTGGACTGCTCTTTGTACTCCGTAAGCGACAAGTTCATGCGCAGACGGCCCAGGCCCACATCGTTGGTGTAGCGAGCGGTCACGTCGTAGCCGCGCGCGACGTCGGTCGCCAAATTAACGAATCCGTTAGTTACAGTGAGCCCATTGGTCGTCGAATTGCGTGGTGCAACCAAGCGACAGAAGCTTCCACCGGCACGGAACGCAGGGTCGTCGTAGCAGCGACTCAGGATTGCAGAACCACCAACGCTCGCAACCCCGTTGTCAACCTGGATGTCAAAGCGATCAACAGCCAGCGACAGGTCACCCCAGCCCGATGGCAGTCCCGGCTGGAAAATGATTCCCAAGGACTTGTTCGTCGACGTTTCCGCCTTCAGGCCTGCTTCACGTCCACCAACGCCCAGGACCGCAATGCCTTGGGTGGCAGTGAAGCCGGCGGGAAGCCCCTCGCTTTGGCAGTTGGCGCGGCGCACGGTACCGGCGTTGGTTGGCGAATCCCAGTTGTTGCAAGGGTCAACTGTTGAGCTTAAGAAGCCGGACGTGGCACCCAAAAACTGTTCATACAATGCGGGAGCGCGGTAGGACGTTCCGTTGGTTCCACGCACCGTGAGCCAGCTCACCGGCGTCCACAACACACCGGCTTTGTAGGTGGATGCGGAACCGTAGGACTCGTAATTGGACCAGCGGCTCGAGGCGTTCAGGGTGAGTTCTTGAATCGCCGGTAGATTCTTCAGCACCGGAATCTCGATCTCACCAAACACATCATTGGACCCATCGCTGCCGCGCGTCGGTGTCGACGAAGTAAAGTTAAACAGATTGCCTGCTATGGAATCGGCAGCAGGTGTGTCGTCGATACTGGACTTGCGGGTTTCAATACCAAAGGCCCCCTTCACTTTGCCGTACGGCAGCGAGAACAACGGCCCAGTCACCGAAGCGGTCAGGACATCTTCCCTGAACTTGGTTACACCGGTGAATGGTTGCCAAACGTAGTTCACATAATCGGCGGGCAGCTGACCGCCGATCACTGCGGCAGTCAGGGCGGGTGCTGCAACGCAACCATTGGCCGGGTTGACGCAGGCAAAACCGCTGCCGCTGGCGACCACGTTCGAGCTTTGCGCCAAACGATCTGTCAAGAACGCGTAGGACGTGTAAGAACCACTGCTTTGGCTACTTGTCAGCGAAACGTCGTAATCCCAGCCCGTATTTGCCACAGCCCCGCGCAAACCCACGGCGAGCCGACTAAAGTCAACCGACTGACTGGATACGTCATTGCCGAAACCGATGAATGCACGCACCCCGACGTCGGCGCCATTGGTGGTGGGTGTCGCCGCCGAGAATCTGGCCAATGAAGCAAGATTGGCGGGGATCAACGGGCTGCCCTTCATATAGTCGAGTGAAAACTGGCGATAACCAACTTGACTGGATTCACGGCGGTTCAAAAGCACTTCGTAGTACAGCTCAGCGTCTCCCAGCACGTGCAAATCCAAGCCGCCTTGGGCATAGACGTTTTGGTTGCGCACCGGAGACAGCAGCGTACGGTCCAGCATGCGTGGATCAAACGTATCACGAACGCCCAAGCTGTTTGCACCACCGCCTACACCTTCATACCCGACCAGGCCGGTGGTAACGTTTGCGTTAGGGCGCCAGCGGTTGAAACTGGTGCCGACCGAGCCTGCGGCGCCCACGCCAGTGCGGCTGGCGGTGCCCAGGGTGTTGATCGTGACGCCGTTGGAACCGGTGCCGCTGATCGGGTAGCACTTCGCCTTGCCGGTGAGCGGGTCAACAAAGTCAAAGCTACCCCATTCACCCACCACGCC